>JBDLIK010000296.1:0-4908 GCA_039714895.1 Myxococcota bacterium
GGTGAGAAGCTGGGCCGCTTCCAGGGACAGCTCTGTCCCGGAGCCATCGACGAGATCGAGATCGAGTACGCAGGGGAGGTGGCGGACCTGCGCGTGGCTCCCATCACCATCGCGGTCCTCAAGGGCGTCCTGGAGGCCCACACCGACCAGGTGAACATGGTGAATGCACCGCATCTGGCACAGGCCCGGGGCATCAAGGTGATCGAGTCGAAGGTGAGCCGCTCGGAGGACTTCGCGAGTGCCATCACCACCCGGGTGCAGGGCTGCGTCAACCGTCTCATCGCCGGTGCGCTCTTCCATGGCGCCCAGCCCCGCATCGTGCGGATCGACGACTTCATGCTCGAGGCGATCCCGGAAGGCCCGACCATCCTGATTCACAACCACGACCGTCCGGGCGTGGTGGGCAACGTGGGCAGGATCCTGGGCCAGGGCGGCATCAACATCTCTCGTATGCAGCTGGCGCTGGTGCGCGAGCGAGCGGAGGCTGCGATGTTGGTCAACGTGGACGAGCACCCGTCGGATGCCGTGATGGAGGAGCTGCGCAACCTCCCTCATATGATCACCGCGCAGCTGGTGGATCTCTAACGGTGGCGACGCTGGTGGCCGTGGGCGCCCAATGGGGCGACGAGGGCAAGGGCAAGATCGTCGATTGGCTCGCCATGCAGGCGGATCTGGTGGTTCGCTTTCAGGGAGGCAACAACGCCGGGCACACCCTCCTGGTCGACGGCGAGGAGACCGTGCTCCACGTCGTGCCCGCGGGAGTCCTGCGGCCCGGCACCATCAACCTGATCGGCCCCGGCGTGGTGGTGGACCCTCGGGTGCTGCTCGAGGAGCTGCTGCAGCTGGAACGCCGGGGCGTGCTGCGCGATCCGGCGCGGGTGCGGGTCTCGGGGCGAGCGCACGTCATCCTCGGCTGGCACGTGGCTCTCGACAAGGCCCGCGAGGAGGCCCGGCGAGACGGCGCCATCGGCACCACCGGGCGCGGCATTGGCCCCACCTACGAGGACAAGGTGGCCCGACGCGGCATCCGGGTGGCGGACCTGCTGGATCCCGAGAGCCTGCGGGAGACCATCACGCGCCTGGCCGAAGAGAAGAACTTCGAGCTGGCCGAGTACTACAAGTGGCAGCCCATAGACGTCGAGGAGCTCTACTCGGAGGCGGTGGAGTTCGGGCGACGGCTCGAGCCCTATGTAGATCACACCGGACGTCTGCTGGAGCGCGCGCTGCGGGATGGCAAGAACGTGCTTTTCGAGGGGGCCCAGGGCACTTTCCTCGACCTCGACCACGGCACCTACCCCTATGTGACCTCCTCGAGCTGCGTGGCCGGCGCGGCCTGCACCGGCGCCGGCGTCGGGCCCACCCAGATCGATCGCGTGCTCGGGATCAGCAAGGCCTACATGACGCGGGTGGGCGGCGGTCCCTTCCCCACCGAGGATCACGGCCGCATGGGCCGGCGTCTCCAGCAGGCCGGCTCGGAGTTTGGAGCCACGACGGGTCGCAAGCGGCGCTGTGGCTGGCTCGATGCCGTGATGCTGCGCGAGGCCGTCACCGTCAACGGGCTCACCAGCCTCGCCCTCAACAAGCTCGACGTGCTCGCGGGGCTCACGGAGCTGCCCATCGCCACCGCTTACCGCATCGACGGAAAGGTCACACACGACTTCCCGATGACCCTGGGAGAGCTCGCCCGCGCTGAGCCCGTCTACGAGAGCCTGCCGGGCTGGAGCGAGCCCCTCGGCGGCTGCCGCCGCTTCGAAGATCTGCCCGACGCCGCGCGCCGCTACGTCGAGCGCGTGGAGGCGCTGGCCGGGGTCTCGGTGGGGATGCTCTCGGTGGGTCCGGGTCGCGACGAGACCATCGCCCGCGAAGAGCCGTTCTAGCAACTTGTAGGTCCGGTTCCGGGCAGAGCTCGCAGGTGGACCCGAGAACGCAAGCGCCGACAGGCGCGCGCAGCGAGGCGAAGCCGAGCGTAGCTGTGGTGCGAGCTGGCTTCGCCAGCGGGCGGACCCACAACTAGGCGAGGCGGGTGCTGGCGGTGACCCAATCCACTGCGGGCTGTCGCAGCGAGCGCAGCAGGGGCCCGGCCTCCATGGGCTTGCCGAAGAGGTAGCCCTGCATGCGCTGGCATCCATAGGAGCCGAGCAGCAACAGCTGCCCCGAGGTCTCGACGCCTTCGGCGATGGTCATCAGGTTGAGGCCCTGGGCCATGCGGATGATCGTCTCGGTGAGCGTGGCGTCGGCGGGATCCGTGGTGAGGTTCCGCACGAAGGATTGATCGATCTTGATGGAGTCGATGGGGAGGTTCTTCAGGTAGGACAGCGCCGAATAGCCGGTTCCGAAGTCGTCGATGGAGAGCGAGACGCCCACCTGCTTGAGCTCCCGGAGCGTTTGGGCCATCACGCCGACGTTTCGAACCAGGCTGCCCTCGGTGATCTCGAGCTCCAGCAGATCCGGCAGCAGGCCCGAGTGCTGGAGGGCGTGGTGGACGACGTCCGCGAAGCCCGGATCCTGAAACTGCTGGGAGGCGACGTTCACGGACAATCGGAAGCCGGAGTGCCGCTCCTGCCAGCCGGCCACCTCCTGGCACGCCGTGCGGAGCACCCACTCTCCAACGGGGACGATGAGCCCCGCCTCCTCGGCGGCCGGCAGGAAGTCCGCCGGCGGCAGCAGGCCGAGGTCCGGATGCTGCCAGCGCACCAGCGCTTCGACGCCGACGACCCGGCCCCGGCGCAGGTCGAACTGGGGCTGGTAGTGCACGCGAAACTGGCCGTCGTCCAGGGCCGCACGCAAGCGCGTTTCGAGGGCCGCCCGGCGTCGGATGGCGGAGTTCATCTCCTCGGTGAAGAACTCATAGCGGTTCCGGCCGTGCTGCTTGGCCTGGTACATGGCCGTGTCGGCCTTGCGGATGAGTTCTTCGGGGTCGCTGCCATCCTTGGGGAAGGTCGAGATGCCGACGCTCGCAGTCGTCACCAGCGAGCGGTTGCGCAGCGCCATGGGGATCGCCACCGAGCTCAGCACCTTGCGCGCTACCTCGGCAGCATCGAGCTCGCTGCTGAGATCGGTGAGGAGCAGGGCGAACTCGTCTCCCCCCAGCCGTGCCGCGGTATCGCTCTCGCGCAGGCAGGCCGAGAGCCGCTGGGCGATGGCCCGCAGGAAGCCGTCGCCCACCGCGTGCCCCAGGGAGTCGTTGATCATCTTGAAGCCATCGAGGTCCAGGAACATGATGGCGGCGCCGTGCTCGCCGCGCCGCGCACTCGCGACCGCTTGCACGATGCGGTCCTGGAAGCAGAGGCGGTTCGCCAGGCCCGTGAGCTGATCCCGGGTGGCGAGCCCACGGGCCCGCTCCCGGGCCACGGTCAGCTGCGCCAAGGTGCGATGGCTGCTGAGTGCGGCCTCCAGGGCGGTGACCAGGCGGCGGGTGGAGATCTCCGACTCGACGAGGTAGCCCCGGGCGCCGCTCTGGAGCGCCCGGACGGCCAGCGCCTCATCGTCCTGCTCGCCGAGCGCCACGATGGGGAGGTCGGTCCGACTTCGGATCTCGCGCAGGGTCGCGAGGGACTTCTCTCCCTCCCCCTCGAGGAAGACGAGGGCCACCTCCGCCCGGGAAGCGTCCAGCGGCTCCTCACCGGGTTCCGAATCGTGGGAGAGGCTCCAGCTGGCCGATCGCGAGCCGGATAGCGCTTCGCCCACCAGCCGGGCCTCTTCCTCGCCGCCCCCGATCAGCAGGACCCGCACAGCGGCCGAATCCGGCGACTCCGGGGCTCGAGGATCGCTTTGCTTCGACCGCGCAGCCACCTGGGCCCGCTCCTGCACACGTGTGAGAAGGAGCCCGGAAGCCGGGCTCCTCTGCAGCATCGGCGTGCCTCGCCGGCGCCTTGATGGCAGCGGCCGAGGAGAACCTCCTGGAAACGGGAGGTTGCAGCCCCGAGGCCGGCGCCTCCAGGCCGGGTGGGCTGCTCGACAGCTCTGGGTGCGGGTGGTACCCACGCCACGGGCCGCTAGCTCAACGGCAGAGCAGCGGGCTTTTAACCCGACGGTTGGGGGTTCGAATCCCCCGCGGCCCACCGCCAAGGGGTTGATCTTCCACGGGAAACTCGAAATAGCCGTCCGGTGCCGAATCCCAGGTGGGGGGACTTTGGGGGGACTCTTCGGGGAGTCGGGCCAGAAAGTCGGCGGGGACTTCACCGGAGCGCAGCGTCATCGGCTCGCGGTAGCCCTCGCCCCCGCACCACCGCGCGTAGTGCCGCGCCGTCACCGCCACGTCGGCGTGGCCGAGCTACTGGCTCACGTAGCCGAGCTGGACCCCCGCCCTGAGGAGCTGGCTGGCGAAGGTGTCGCGGAGATCCTTGGGCCGACGATGCCCGATCCCCGCCCGCTTGAGAATGCGCCTCCACTCGTGCTTGGAGAAGTTCGAGGAGTCCACGCCTTCGAGCACGAACGCCTCGGGACTCGGCTCCCAGCGTTCGCGGTACAGCGCTATCGAAGCCGCCCCGGCCTCCTCGCACACAGTCTCGTTGTACAGAGCCGGTTTGGGCTCACGGACGAACGGGGCCATGTGAACCGCCCCTCGCAGGCGATCTCGTTCTGACTGAACAGCGTTCACCCGCTTCGCCGATCTCGTCGGATGGGAGAACGACACTCCCTCTCCCCGTCTCGAGGCAATCATCCGCTTGCGGATTTTGGGATTTTGAACTTGAAGAAGCTGAACATCCGGGTATACGCTGCGCGTGCGCTGCACTCTGAGGGCCACGGCAGCTACGAACCTCGTGGCTCCACGCTCTCAGGACTTCTGGAGGAAGGGGAGAAGATGACGCGTAGCTTGCGCTCAACCATCGCTGCCATACACCTCGTAGGAGCGCTAGGAACTCCGGCCCTCGCAGTCAACGTGGGCTACTACGATATGAGCTCCGG
>JBDLIK010000297.1:0-4904 GCA_039714895.1 Myxococcota bacterium
TCTGCGACCACATCATCAATCTCCCGGTGCCCAAGGACCACCGCGTCACGGGTGTCACCTGCGCGCTCAAGAACTTCTACGGCTGCGTCCCGCTCTGGGATGCGTTCCGACCGACCCATGCCGATCGCATGCACGCGGACCGCGGTGACCCGCAGATCGCCGAGCTCTATGCCAACCCGTGCATCTCGGGGAAGGTCCGCCTCCATCTGTGCGACGCGCTGCGAGCGATCTGCGACGGTGGGCCGTGGGGAGAACCCCAGATCACACCTCGCAGCCTGCTGCTCGCCACAGATCCCGTGGCGCTCGACGGCTACGTCCTTGCGATGATCGATGCGGCACGAAGGCGAAGCGCGATGGAGCGCGTCGCTCGTCGCGCGCGCTACATCGAGTCAGCTGCCCGTCTCGGGCTCGGCACGAACGACCCGGGTTCGATCGACGTCCTGGATCTCCAAGGGAGGCCCGAACGCTGGCCGAGCAGCCCGGGCCGATACTACGCGAATTGACATTTCGAGGTCAGATGTCTATTCGTGGCCCGAGAAGCGGGTTGCTCCCGGGCGAGCGTCTACGCCCACTTCCCGAGCAAGGAGGATCTCTACGCCCGCCTGCTCGCGGTCGACGCCGAGTGCTTCATCCATGAAGCCGAGGCAATCATGGCCGAGGCCCGTTCTCCGAACACCTCGAGCTCGGAACGGGCGGCCCTGCTGGATCGACGTCGAGGACGCCCGGGAGAAATCAAGACCATGGCCGAGTCAAAGCCACGGGACGGTGGGTTCGAGCTCGACGACACGCAGCGCGCGTTCGAATCCGCCGTGCGTGCCTGGTGCGAGAAGGAGCTCGCCCCGGCCGTGCCGGCTCTCGAGTCCGGTGCGCAGCTCCCCTACGACCTCTTGCGCAAGCTGGGGCGTGACCTGGGGGTGGCCGAGCTGCTGGGGCAGATGGCGGAGCGGCGTCTGCGGGCGCTGCAGGGCGGCGGGTCCCTTGCCGAGGACGCTCCCCGGAGCTCCGGGGAGGGCGGCCTGGCGGACGATCCGATGCTCACCAGCCTCCTTCTCAAGGAGATATCGCGCGTCTCCCCGGGCTTCGGGATGGTGTTCATCGCCACGCTGGGCTGCGGTCTGGCGATCCTGGGCGAGGGGACCCCCGAGGCCATCGAGCGCTGTGCCCTTCCCGTGCTGCGTTTCGAGAAGATCGGCGCCTGGGCGCTGACGGAGCCCGGTGCCGGGAGCGATGCCTTCGGCAGCATGCGCACGACGGCCGTGCTCGAAGGCGACAGCCTCGTCTTGAACGGCCAGAAGACGTTCATCAGCAACGCACCCTATGCGGACGTCTTCGCCATCTATGGGCGCGTCGCGGCCCGCCCAGGCACCTCGCCCGACGAGCGACCGGTGCGCGCGATCGTCGTCGAGCGTGGGACGCCGGGCCTCGAGACCGGGCCGCCCCTGCGCAAGATGGGCATGCACGACTCGCCCACGGGTGAGAGCTTCCTTCGAGATTGCCGGGTCCCGAAGGGCAATCTGATCGAGTCTCTGAGGGCTTCCAAGGGTGCGCGTGGCTCGGCCGCGCTCGAGACGCTCAACCACGAGCGCGCGGTGATGCCCGCCATGTGTCTCGGCATCATCGAGCGCTGCGTCGAAGAGTCGATCCGCTACGCGAGGCAACGCGAGCAGTTCGGCCGTCCCATCGCTGAGTTCCAGGGGGTCGCCTTCAAGCTGGCCCGCATGGAGCTGGCCCTCGAGAACGCCCGCAACCTGGTGGCCAAGCTGGCCTGGGCGCAGCGCGAGGGAAGGCTCGACGCCCGGCTCGCATCGCTCGCCAAGCTCTACTGCGCCGAGGAGGCCGTGCACGTCTCGCTCGACGCCATCCAGATTCATGGCGGTGTCGGCTACATGGCGGAGCTACCGCTCGAGAAGCTCATGCGCGACGCCAAGATGTTCGAGATCGGCGGCGGCACCAACGAGATGCAGCTCCAGACCATCGCGCGTTCGATGCTGGAGCAGAGCACGTGAAGACCGCCGCCCGGGACGGGCTCGATGCCGCAGAGGGGTTCCGCTTCTTGACCCGGCTCCAGGCCGCGGCGGCCGAGATGATGCTCGAGAACGGCGACCGTCGTCACCCGGGCTTCACACGGCTGATGACCCCCACCCGGAAGTTCTTCAGCGACTGCCCCGACACCATCTACGATTACGCGTCTCTCTCGGGGCGGGAGAGCTACCGGATCCGGGGATCTCGCGGGAGCTGTCTGTACCTCGGGCTCTGTGTGTACGGTGGAGCCGCAGCGGGCCGCGGGCGCAACCGCCTCGTGTCGAACCTGGCGGACGAGGAGTTCGAGATCGCGCCCGATGGCCGCTTCGAGGTCCTGCTGAGCCCGGACCCGTAGACGCCGATCTGCCGTTTGACTTCCCTCGCTGCGCTGTCCGAGAGTCGCTAGGACCGCGCCGCACGGGAACGGAGGACGAGACATGTCGATCGCGTTCGTCACCGGAGCGACGGGGTTCATCGGTGGGAGACTCGTCCGCGAGCTGACGAGACGGCAGGAGTTCGACCGCATCCACTGTCTGGTGCGCGAGCCGGCGAGGAGCCGTCTCCCGGACTCGGAGAAGATCCGTGTCTTCCGCGGCGACGTCACCGATCGCACGTCGCTGCGTCCCGCCATGGAGGGCTGCGACGCAGCGTTCCATCTGGCGGCCTGGTATGAGCTCGGCATTTCTCGCTCGGCGATCCCGCGTATGGAAGCCATCAACATCGAGGGCACGCGAAACGTCCTCACCCTGGCACGCGAGCTGGAGATTCCCCGAACCGTCTACGTCAGCACCGCCTACGCGATCGGCCAGACCGGAGCCCAGGTCGCGGACGAGACCTTCGAACACTGCGGCCGGTTCACGTGCGAGTACGAGCGCAGCAAGCTCGAAGCCCACCGCGTCGCGCAGCGCTTCGCCCGGGAGGGGTTGCCGCTCGTCACGGTGCTCCCGGGGGCCGTTTACGGCGAGGGAGATCCGAGCCTCATCGGCGATACCTTCGCCCGGCTGGCGCGGGGCACTTTCCCCGCGCTCATCGCGGGAGCCGAGCAGTCGACCCTCACCTACGTCCACGTCGACGACGTCGTGGAGGGGATCCTCCTCGCCCTCGAGAAGGGCCGGACTGGCGAGGCGTACATCCTGGCGGGCGAGGTGATGAGCTTCGGGGAGATGATCCGCTGCGTCACGGAGATTGCCGGCTCGAAGCCTCCCCGGCTCACGATCCCCCTGTGGACCGCGAGGGCGATGGCCTTCGCCGACGAGCGCGTGTCCCGTCTGCGTGGCCGGAGACCACTGATCTCTCGGGAATCCCTCGACTCCCTGCTCTGCAGCTTCGCGGTCTCTTCGGAGAAGGCGAGGGAGGAGCTGGGCTTTCAGCCAAGACCCAATCGGGGTGGCTTCGCGCAGACGCTCCGCTGGATCCGCGAGGGCGAACTACCGGCAGACCGATGAGCCGGGCGTTCGATCCCGGCTCGCTCGTCGAACCCGCGCACGAGGCAGAAGTCCGGCACGTGTTCGGCACGAGCGGTCTCTCCTGGGTCCTGGCTGCGACGCTATCGCTCGCCGGGGTGGGGTGCCCGGGGTCGGATCCTGCCGGCGATGCCTACTCGGAGAAGCGGCTCGACGGGCTCCTGGACGACGGGCGAGAGCGGAGGGTGCCCATCACCGTTCTCTGGCCTGCCCGGGCGGAGCCGACCCAGCCTTCGCCTCTGATCGTTCTCTCGCACGGCGGGGCCGGCCATCGGGGGAGCTACGAGTACCTCGCAGCGCACCTCGCCCGACACGGCTACGTCGTCGCCATTCCGGAGCACGTAGGCAGCAGCACCCGGGCTCTCCTGCGAGGCATGTGGGAACGGCGCTCGGGACCCCGCGCGGTCTTGCGGGCCATGGCCGAGGATGCGGACGAGTGGAGGGCGCGGCCCGCCGATGTCGGCTTCGTCATCGATCGGGCCACACGCTGGAACGAGGCGGACCCCGACCTGCGTGGCGGGATCGATCTCGGACGGGTGGGCGTCCTCGGGCACTCCTACGGGGCCTACACGGCCCTCGCCGTAGCCGGTGCTCGGGTGCAACTCGAAGGTACCCCGGTGGATCTAAGCGACCCGCGTGTGGACGCGATGGTGGCGCTCTCGCCCTCGGGCCCGGGCGGCTGGGGATGGTTCCGCGAGGAGAGCTACCGGAGCGTCGAAGTCCCCGCGCTCCTCGTCACGGGCTCCCGAGACGCCGTGATGCCGTGGCAGTCCGGAGAATGGCGGAAGCAGGCCTTCGACCTGATGCCCCCGGGCCCGCGGTATTGCTTGTGGCTCGAGGGGGTGACCCACCTGGATTTCGCAGACCTGCCATTCCAGTTCCGGCGAGCGGCGACCGTGCATCGGATCGTCGAGAAGACGACAACGGCCTTCTTCGACGCTCACCTCAGACGGGACGCTTCCGCACGAGAGACTCTGATGAACCCCGACCGCGTCGCGTCCTTGGCCGGTCCGGGCATCCCGGCGGTGCGCTGGTACGAGAACCTCGAGTAACCGTGCCGGCTTGGCGGAAGCCCGATGGGTCGAGGTCGAGTCCCTCGCGTAGAGCGCAGCTCGTGCAGTGCGGCACTGATCTCCTCCGCCGGGATTCGTACGAAGTCGCTACCCTCTGTGACATGGCATCAGACAGCCAAAAGAGAGCCAAGGCGGAGACTCGCGTCGTTCGCCCGGGTAGTCCTGAAGCCGATCACCTCGGTCGCGACGACGAGGAGTATTGGGCGTCTCTGTCCCCGTCGGATCGCTTTCTCCTTGCGATGCGGCTTTCCATGGAGCAATGGAAACTCAATGGATGGGATCCTCGCACTAGCGGACGACTTTCGCGATCTGTTGCAAACGTTCATCGACCATGAGGTGCGGTTTC
>JBDLIK010000298.1:0-4890 GCA_039714895.1 Myxococcota bacterium
GTCGCCGAGGAGCTGGCTCGAGCGTGGGTCCGAGCGCTCGAGGAAGTGTGCCTGCACCACCCCTACCAGTGGTTCAACTTCTACGATCCGGCGGAAGCGGGAGGAGCGTGAGGGTGCTGCCGCCGCTGGCGGAGCTCCTGCCCCACGCGGGGCCCATGCGCCTGCTCGAGCGGGTGGTGGCGCACGACGCAGGTGGCACCCGATGCCGGGTGATTCCGGCCGCGAGCGCGCTCTTCCAGGACGCCCGGGCGCGCGTGCCCGCCTGGGTGGCCCTCGAGTACATGGCCCAGTGCGCGGCGGCCCACGGCGGGCTCGTGGCCCGGGCGCTCGGCGAGGCGCCCCGGCCGGGCCTGCTCGTCGGCTCTCGCCGCCTGTCGTTCCGCTGCGAAGACTTCGCCCCTCAGGTACCGCTGCACGTGAGCGCCCGCCCCGCGGCGGGTCGCGGCGACACCCTGGCCTTCGCCTGCGCGGTGGAGGACCCCGAGGGGGGCGCTCCTCTGGTGGAGGGAAGACTCAACGTGCTGCTGCTGCGGGAGCCGCCGGCAAGGAGCCCGGCATGAGCGGGGGACGGGTGCTGGTCACCGGGGCGAGCCGCGGGATCGGACGCGCCATCGCGCTCGCGCTGGCGCGCGCCGGGCACGACCTCAGCCTCAACTACCGCTCCCGCCGCGACGCCGCCGAGACGGTGGCGGAAGAGATCGGCGCGCTGGGGCGGAAGGCCCGGCTGCTGCCCTTCGACGTGGCCGACCGGGAGGCCTCGACCGCGGCCCTCGAAGCGGATCTCGCAGAGAACGGCGCCTACTGGGGCGTGGTCCACAACGCCGGCGTCACCGCCGACGCCGCCTTCCCGGCACTCTCGGGCGAGGCCTGGGACCGCGTGCTGCGCACCAACCTGGACGGCTTCTACCACGTGGTGCGCCCGCTGGTCATGCCCATGGTCCGCGCGCGCCAGGGAGGCCGCATCGTGGCCATCTCGTCCACGGCGGGCCAGGCTGGAAACCGCGGCCAGGTGAACTACGCGGCCTCGAAGGCGGGACTCATCGGCGCCGCCAAGTCCCTGGCCCAGGAGCTCGCCAAGCGCCAGATCACGGTCAACTGCGTGGCGCCGGGCTTCATCGAGACCGAGATGACCGAGGGACCGCGAGTCGAGGCTCTGGCGAGCATGATTCCGATGAAACGCCTGGGACGCCCGGAGGAGGTCGCGGCGGCGACGGCCTTCCTCTTCTCCGAGGGAGCCGGTTATGTGACGGGTCAGGTCATCTCCGTCAACGGCGGTATTCTCTGATTCATGAGGGCGGATCTGGACGTCGCCATCCTGGGTGGAGGTCTCGCTGGAAACCTCCTCGCCCGGCAGCTTCGGCGCCGCCTGCCCGGCCTGCGCGTGGGGCTCTTCGAGCGCAGCCGAGATCCCGCCTACAAGGTGGGCGAGTCCACCGTGGAGATCGCGGGCCACTACCTGATCCGCCGTCAGGGCCTTTCCCGATACCTCTACGAGGAACATCTGCCCAAGAACGGCATCCGCTACTTCTTCGACAGCCCCGAGCGTGACACCCCGCTCCTCGAGATGAGCGAGCTGGGCACCGTGAACCTGCCCTTCCACCCCAGCTTCCAGATCGATCGAGCCCGCATGGAGACGGACCTGCTCGAGATGAACCGCCGCGAGGGCGTGGACGTTCGGCTGGGCGTGGAGGTGACGGCGGTGGAGCTCTGCGAGTCCGGCGGGCCGCACGTCGTGGAGCTCTGCTCGCGCAGCGGGCGCGAGCGGCTGCGCGCTCGCTGGCTGGTCGATGCGGCCGGGCGCGAGGGCTTGCTCGCGCGCCAGCTCGACTGGCGGGTGCCCGAGTCGGAGCATCGCATCGGCTCCGCGTGGGCGCGCTTCGAGGGAGTGGCCGACATCGACCAGCTGGGGGACGAAGCCTTCCGCGGTCGCGTCCGCCACACGGCCCGCGGCCTCTCCACGCTCCACTTCCTCCACTCGGGCTACTGGATCTGGGTCATCCCCCTGCGGGGTGGCCTCACCAGCGTGGGCGTGGTGGGGAGCCCGGTGCGCGATGTGCGGCTGCGCACTCCGGAGGGCTTTCGGAGCTTCCTGGACGGCCACCGGGCGGTGCGGGAGCTCATGGACAACGCCAAATCCGTGGACTTCGGGAGCCTGGGCCGCATCGCGTACGGCGCCCGACACTTCCTCGACGCGCGCCGCTTTGCCCTGGTGGGAGAGGCCGCCTCCGCCGCGGATCCACTCTACAGTCCCGGCATCGACTTCATCGCCCTGGAGAACGACTTCCTGACGGACCTGGTGGCTCGCGAGGCGGAGGGAGAGGGGCAACGCCAGCTGACACGGCGCACCCGGCTCTACGATCGCTTCGTGGCCTTCCGCCACGAAGCGACCATGGGTCTGTACCGGGGATTGTACGGAATGATCGGCTCCTACGAGCTGATGGGCCTCAAATGGGACTTCGACATCGGCTCGTACCACAACCTGTGGGTGTCGCCGTACATGACGGATCGGCTCACCGACATCGATTTCCTCTCGAACGAGCTCCGGCAGCAGCGCTTCGTGCAGGCGGCCATGAAGAACTTTCGTGCTCTCTTCTCGCGTGTGGAGGCCGCGCTGCGCGTGGAGGGCAGCTACCACCGGCGCAACCGCGGCGCCTTCCGCTACGGGCTCGAGAACATCGACTTCCTGGAGCGCATCGGGCTGCCCCGATCTCAGGAGGAGACCATCGAGCAGGCAACGCGCACCTTCAACGTCGTGAGGCGAAACGCCCTGGCCCTGCTCGGCGAGGAGGCCCCGGACCCGTGGCCCCTCCCCGCCTTCGTGACCCGCTCCCTTGTCTGATCCCTTCCGCGTCCGACCCTCTCCAGTCGCACTCTCTCTCGGCGCCCTCGGCGCGCTCTTCGTCGTGGGCTACCCGGTCGCGGCGGCGCGCGCGCTCGAGGTCTGGGGGCCGCGCAGCGTCGGTGCCGTCGTGCTCGCCCTGGGCTCTGCCAGCTACGCGCTGATCCCCCGTAGCCTTCCGGGCCCCGCCAGCTGGCTGCGCGGCCTGCCCCTGGCGCTACCGGCCCTGGCGGTGCTCACGGGCGAGGTGCGCTTCCTCCAGCTGGTGCCCGCCGCCATCCTGGCCATCCTGTGCACGGTCTTCCTGGCCTCCCTGCGCGGCGGCGGATCCATTCTGAAGGACGCCGCGAGTGCGCTCGAGCCCCACGCGCCCGAGTTCATCGGCCCCTACTGCCGCAAGGCCACGCTGGCCTACGCCGCGCTCTTCGCCGCTCAGGCGGCTGCGCTGGTGGCGGTGGCCCTGTCCCCCCCCCGGCAGGGCTGGGTCCTGGCGAGCAGCCTGCTCGTGTGGCTGCCGACGCTGGCAGGCACGGCCGTCGAGTTCCTGGTGCGCAAGGCCTGGTTCCGCAACTTTGGAAGGGGCCCACTGGACCAGGTGCTGCGCAGGCTGCTGCCGCCGGAGAGAACCGCCCAGGGGCGACGCTCGCTGGCCTACATTCGCGAGAAGCGCAGTGAGCTCGGGATGCCGCCGCCGTGAGCGGGGGCAGGGGAGAGCGCGCAGGCCGGCGCGTGGTGATCACGGGCATGGCCGGACTCTCGCCCCTCGGGAACGACTGGCCGACCGTGCGCGAGGGGCTGCGCAGTGGCCGCTCCGGCGTGACGCGGGTGGACGCCTTCGACCAGGTGGAAGGGCTGCGCACACGGCTCGGAGCGCCGGTGGAGTTCTCGGTTCCCGACCACTGGCCCCGGCGCAAACGCCGTGGCATGGGTCGCGTGGCACAGCTGGCCACCCGAGCCACGGAGCTCGCGCTCGAGGACGCGGGGCTCGCCGACGACCCGGCCCTGCGCGACGGTCGCGCGGGACTGGCCTACGGCTCCACCTCCGGCAGCCCGCCGGACATGGTCCACTACGCGCGTGCCTTCGGTGTCGAGCGTTCTACGAAGAGCGCACTGCCCCTCCACTACACGCGCCTCATGAGCCACACCACGGTGGCGAACGTCGCCCAGTTCTTCGGCATCCGCGGGCGGGTGATCTCCAGCTGCAGCGCCTGCACCTCGGGCAGCCAGGCCATCGGCTTCGGGTACGAGGCCGTGCGCTTTGGGCAACAGGAGATCATGCTCTGCGGCGGCGCGGAGGAGCTCCACGAGATCGAGGTGGCGGTCTTCGATCTGCTCTTCGCCACCTCGACCCGAAACGATGAGCCGGGCACCACGCCACGCCCCTTCGATGCCGATCGCGACGGGCTGGTGGTGGGTGAGGGCGCGGGGACGCTGGTGCTCGAATCGCTCGAGCACGCCTCCGCGCGCAACGCGACCATCCTCGCCGAGGTGGAGGGCTACGGCACGAACTGTGACGGCTACGATCTGGTGCGCCCCGACGAGACGGGCATGCGGGGGGCCATGGAACGTGCCCTGGCCGATGCCGGAATCGAAGCGGAGGAGGTCGGCTTCGCCTGCGCCCACGCCACGGCCACCGAGCTGGGCGACCTGGCGGAGAGCCGCGCCACCCACGCCGTCTTCGGAGGGCGGCTCCCGGTCTTCTCGCCCAAGGGCCACCTGGGACACACGCTGGGCGCCTGCGGAGCACTGGAGGCCTGGATCACCGTGGGCATGCTGCGGGAGGGCTGGGTGGCCCCAACCCTGCACCTGCGAGAGGTGGATCCCAGGTGCGCGGACCTCGAGTTCGTGATGGGCGCACCACGGCGGCTTCAGGTGGAGCGAGCGGTGAGCCAGAACTTCGCCTTCGGCGGCGTGAACACGTCCCTGGTGTTTCGCCGCGCGAACGCCGGCGGTCGCTGAGGCTCCGCAAGCGCCGAAGGCGCGCGCAGCGAGCCGCAGGCGAGCGAAGCCTGTGGTGTCTGCGGGCTCTGCCCGCAGACGGACCCACATCT
>JBDLIK010000299.1:0-4829 GCA_039714895.1 Myxococcota bacterium
GTTCGGAATCACCACCTGGGCCATGGGGTCGTCGAGACCCTCGAGGTCGATTCCCTGGGGGTTCGAGGTCTCCGCCAGAAGCTTCGGGACGAAGGACTCGAGGTCGACCCCGGAGGTGGCCAGCGCCTGGAACTGGGACTGGAACGTCGGCCGACCCGCGCGGCCCCCGATGCGGACGATGGCGTCGTAGGCCCAGTTCTCCAGGCGTCGCCGGGTCTCCTCCGGCAGCTCGGGGATGCGCGCCTCCAGGGTGAGCACTCCGTAGGCCACGTGGCGCGACTCGTCCTCGTGCACGCGTCCGATGAACTGACGAAAGACGGGCTCCACGGCCATGCGCTCGCCCAGCCGGAAGAAGGACAGCGCAACGCTCTCGAGGATGACCTGCATCCCCACGCACTTGGCCTCCCAGTCGGATTCCGCGAGGAGCTGCTCGACGATGACCTTGAGGTCCGGATCGATGGGAAAGCGACGGCCCTGACACGCCAGGTAGCGCGCGAAGACCTCCACGTGGCGCGCCTCGTCCATCACCTGGACCGCGGCCGCGAACTTGCCGTCCATATCGGGCACGGCGTTGACGAGCTGGCCGCAGGTCATGAGAGCCGCCTGCTCACCGTGGAGGATCTGCGAGAGCAGGAAGGTCTGCGCCGCCTTGAACAGGCGGCTCTGCTGGTCCTCGGGAAGCTCCTGCACGCAGCGGAGCCGGGAGAGAAAGTCCGTTCTGCGGTCGAAGACGTCCGCCTCGGGCTCGAAGCGGCTCCAGTCCACGTCGAGCTCGGCGTTCCACTGGTGGCGCTTCGACTTGCTGTAGAGGGACTCGAGCTTCTCCGCGTCGAGGGCGTAGTGGTCCTTGAACACGCTCTGAAGCATCGTGTCGGTGCTGAACTGCGAGAGGTCCATGGCATCTCCAGTCGTCGCGGGCGCGTCGACGCGCGTAGCTTACCAGGATCCGCACGAACCTCCTGCCCCCCGTGGGGCGGTCAGCGGTTGCGTCGCTCGGCGGGGGCGGGCTTCGCACGCGCCCCGGTCGCGTCGGCAATCATCGTCTACTCTTGGGCCATGCGTGTGGCCCGGCTGGCGCTCGTGCTGCTCGGGGTCCTCGCGCTCGGAGCGCTGATGCGAGGCCGACTCGTCGACGCCCTCGTCTTCCAGCCCGAGCGCGGGCGTGGGCCCAGCCCCGCCGCGCTGGGCGTCGCGGCGGATCCGCTCTTCCTGGTCACCGAGGACGGCGTGAGGATCCACTCCTTCTGGCTGGCGGCCCCGGGCGCGGATCGAGCGGTGCTGTTCCTGCACGGCAACGCCGGGAGCGCCTGGCACCGTCTGGAGAACGCCGCCCTGCTGGCCGCCCTGGGGACCCACGTGCTGCTCCTCGACTACCGCGGCTACGGCGAGAGCGAAGGCCGGCCCAGCGAGGCGGGGATTCACGCGGACGCCCGCGCCGGGTTGCGACATCTGGTCACCGATCTGGGGATCCCGGAGAGGCGCGTGGTGCTGTTCGGCCGCTCGCTGGGGGGCGCGGTGGCCGTGGAGCTCGCCGTGGACCGGTCGCTCGCGGGAGTGATCCTCGAGAGCACGTTCTCCTCCCTCGCGGACCTGGGCCGGCGCCTCTTCGGCCCCCCGGGCGCGTGGTTCGCCCAGGGTCGCTTCGACTCGATGGCGCGGATCCGACGCGTTCGCGCTCCGCTGCTCTTCTTCCACGGAGATGCCGACGACATCGTCGATCCCTCCCTGGGCCGCCGGCTCTTCGAGGGGGCCACGAGCCCCAAGGCCTTCGAGAGCTTGCGGGGAGCCGGGCACAACGACACGGTCGGCGTGGGTGGCACCCCCTATCTCACCCGCATCCATCGATTCCTGGACGAGGTCGCTCCTCCGGAGGGCAGATCGCGTATCCTGGCCGGCACCAACGACGGGAGGCGGTGGAATGTCCCAGACGAGGGGGGGTGACGCGGAGCGCCGCAAGCGCGGAGAAGAGAAGATCCGCGAGGTCTACGCCGGGGACGTTCGCACGCCGCCGCCGGGCGCCTCGGCATTCGCGGACATCATGCTCGAGCAGCTCTTCGCCGAGGTGTGGTCGCGCGAGGTGCTCTCCATGCGAGACCGGCGGCTGCTGCTGCTCGGTGCCATCGCCGCCCTCGGCGAGCGCGACACCTTTGGCATCCAGGCCACCGCCGCCCTCAAGAAGGGAGAGCTCGACCCCGCGCAGCTGCGGGAAGTGCTGGTCTTCCTCGTCCACTACGTGGGCTATCCGCGCGCGGCAGGTCTTCTCGGTGTCGTCGAGAAGACCATCCAGACGGTGGGACCCGGCGACTAGGGTGATCGCCCGGAGATCTGCAAGGCCAGGCCGTCGACGATCCGGTCGAGAGAACGGATCGCCTCCGCCACTGCCTTCTTTCGGTCTGAGCTACCTGCCACGAACTCGCCGGCGCTGCGTACGGCACCGTAGAGCGCCATCGCCGTCGCCTCCGCATGCATCCCACCAATCTCGCCGGTCGCGCTGGCTTCCTCGAGCTGGGAGAGAAGAAGCTCGTAGGAGCTACCGCGGCCAGCCTGCCCGGGGATGAGGCCCGGCGCGTCCATGAGCGCGATGCGGGCAAAGTCGTCCTCGGTGCAGAGGTCGAGAAAGAGCCGAATCCCGGCTCGGACCCTGCCCAGCGGTGACTCAGCTTCGAGGAGAGCGTCGCGTCTGCGGTGAAACGATTCGTTGATCGAATCGAAAACGGCACCGAACAGGTCACGCTTGCCGCCGGGGAAGTAGTGGTAGAGCGCCCCCCGCGCCATGCCAGCGCGGTCGAGAATCGCGGCGACGGTCGCCGCCTCGTAGCCACTCTGTGCGAAGCACCGGCGAGCGGCCTCTACGAGACCCGCCCGCGAAGCTTCGGCCTGCTGCCTTCTGCTCATCCGCATGCGCACTCATCCTCAGCATATCCATTGACCGACTGTCGGTCAATGGATTATTCTGACCCCCATCGCCCGTGCCGAGCTGCGGCGCCTGGCGCTCTCCTGCGACGGAGGGCCGGCGAGCGGCCGGCCCGCGGAGGACCGTCGATGCTCGAGGCATCCTTCAACCTCGACCTGATCCAGTTTCTGTTCGAGAACAGAACGCCCACCGGGACGACGCTCTTTGCACTGTTCACCTTCCTCGGCGAGATCGAGGGCTATGTCCTCGTGGTCTCGCTCGTTCACGTCGCCTACGACAAGGGCCTGGCGCTTCGACTGGCGGTGTTGGCCCTCGTCACCATGTCTGTGAATCACTTCGTGAAGACCGTCATCGCAAACCCACGGCCCTTCATCGACGAGGGTACCTACGCCGAGAAGTGGGCCGTGTCGGAGGCGAAGGCAGCGGAGCTGGCACCGGAGTACTCAACCCCCTCGGGTCACGCCATGACCGGGTCATGCTTCTACACGTACCTCTGCGCGTGTGTGAAGAGCCGATCCGTGAGGATCGCTTCGATTGGCATGGTGCTTCTCAGCGGGCTCTCCCGGCCCTACCTGGGGGTTCACTACTTGGAAGACGTGCTGCTGGGTTGGGCGCTCGGAATCCCCGTCGCTCTATTCGCCCTGAGGTTCGGTGCAGCCATCGGCAACGCGTGGAGCCGGCTTTCCCTGCCCCACCGAGCACTGATCGTCGTTGCCGCGAGCATCGGCAGCTGGCTCGTCAGCAGTCCGCTCTACGACTCGAATGTCCATGGGCAGCCGCTCCCCTTTGTGAGCTATCTCGGCTTCCTCGCGGGGATCGTTCTCGCGTACCCGCTCGAGGCGAGATGGGTCGCTTTCGAGCCTCGGAGCTCGACGGCCCTCCACAAGGCACTCAGACTCGCGATCTCCGTCAGTCTGGTGCTCGGAAGCCTGCTCCTGCTCGACGGACTCTTCGGCACCCTCGCGAGCGACGCCTCGCTCCTGGGCAACGCCCTGCGATTCGTACGATACGCGGTGGCGGGCACGGTGGGCGTGCTGCTCTGCCCCTTCCTGTTCGTCAGCCTCGGGCTCGCCGGCACCACACCCCCCGAGGAGACACTGGAACGCCGGTGTTGACAACGTCTACATTCTTGTAGACACTGTCTACTGATGCCCCACCCGCCCCGCGCCCCCCTCGACGAGCGCCTGATCCGGGTGACGCTCGATCTGCTGGCCCACGAGGGCCTGGGCGCCGTGAGCCTGCGGCGCATCGCCCGGCGGGCTGGAGTCTCCCACGGAGCCCCGCTCCGACACTTTCGCGGGCTCGCCGGATTGCTCGCCGAGGTCGCAGCCCAGGGCTTCCAGCTGCTCTCCGAGGCCGTCGAGAAGTCCGGCGCGCAGCTCCCGCCGGGTACGCCCCCCCTCGAGCGGCTGCGCGCGGCGGGGCGGGCCTATGTGGAGAGCGCCGTCGCCCACCGAGAGCTCTTCGCACTGATGTTCCAGCCCAACCGGCTCGACTGGGAGAACCCCTTCCTGGTGCGGGAGTCGGCGGCGGCCTTCGAGCAACTCGTGCGCCAGGTGCGGGCTGCCCAGGACGCCGGCTGGCAGCAGGATCGGGAGACCCGGCTGCTGGCGGGCTCGGTGTGGGCCACCGTCCACGGTCTGGCCGCCCTCTTTGCACAAGGCGCGTTGGCCGGGCCGCTTCCTCGCGCGTCCCTCGATGATGTGCTCGACACCACCCTGGAGCTGGTCCTGGGAGACCGGCAAGGAGAAACCCGATGACCGGCAATCTCTACCTGTCCGGGAACTTCGCCCCCGTCGAAGAAGAGCTCACGGCCCTCGACCTGCCCGTGCGCGGGGAGATCCCCCGGGAACTCGAGGGTCGCCTGCTGCGGATCGGACCGAATCCCGTCGATCCGGACCCCGAGCGGCATCAT
>JBDLIK010000300.1:0-4815 GCA_039714895.1 Myxococcota bacterium
TGTCGGGCGTGATCAAACAGACGAACACAGCGATGATCTTCACGAACCAGTTGAGGCATAAGATCGGGGTGATGTTCGGCAACCCGGAGACGACGAGCGGCGGCAACGCGCTGAAGTTCTACGCCTCGGTGCGTCTCGACGTGCGGCGGATCGGCGCCATCAAGGACGGCGACACCGTGGTGGGCAACCGCACGCGCGTGAAGGTGGTGAAGAACAAGGTGGCGCCGCCCTTCCGACAGGCCGAGTTCGACATCCTGTACAACCAGGGAATCTCGACCGAGGGGGATCTCCTCGACCTGGGCGTGGACGCGGGCATCGTGGAGAAGAGCGGCGCCTGGTACTCGTACGAGAGCGAGCGCATCGGCCAGGGCCGGGAGAACGCCCGTCGCTTCCTCAAGGAGAACGCCGACGTGTGTGCGCGCCTGGCGGACGCCGTCTATGCCGCCAAGGGGCTGAAGCGGCAGGTTCCGGTGGAGACTCCTCCCGCCCCGGTGGAGACTCTCCCCGAATAGGGGGGAGCGGCCCTGCAGCGGGGCGCCCCGCGGGGAAGATTCAAGAACCGGCTCCAGACGGTCGAACAGGCAGGGCGACCAGCCGTTCGCGGACGGAGCCGGGACATGTCGCTCGAGCTGAACGAGATCCTGAAGGTGGCCCTCAAGGGGGGTGCCTCGGACATCCACATGAAGTCCGGGCTGCCGCCCATGTTCCGCCTGGATGGGGCCCTGGTGCCCCTCAAGAACGGCGAGCGCCTGATGCCGGACGAGATCCAGCGCATGGCGTTCTCCATCATGAATCCGGTCCAGAAGGCACGCTTCGAGGAGGCCCGGGAGGCCGACCTGGCCTACGGCATTCCGGGGCTCGGGCGCTTCCGCGTCAACGTCTTCCAGCAGCGCGGGACGGTCGGCATCGTCTTCCGCGTGATTCCATTCGGCGTGAAGACCATCGAGCAGCTCCACCTCCCGAAGGTGGTGGAGTCCGTCGCCATGGAGCAGCGCGGTCTGATCCTGGTGACCGGGACCACCGGGTCGGGAAAGTCCACGAGCCTCGCGGCGATGATCGATCACATCAACTCGAACCGGACCTGTCACATCATGACCATCGAGGATCCGATCGAGTTCCTGATCCGCGATCGGCGCTCGATCGTGAATCAGCGCGAGATCGGGGTGGACACCCAGAGCTTCGCCAACTCCCTGCGTGCCGCCCTGCGACAGGATCCCGATGTGATCCTGGTGGGCGAGATGCGCGACTTCGAGACCATCGAGACCGCCATCACCGCCGCCGAGACCGGCCACCTCGTGCTCTCGACGCTCCATACCCTGGACGCGACGGAGACCATCAACCGCATCATCTCCGTCTTTCCCCCATACCAGCAGAAGCAGGTGCGGCTCCAGCTGGCGTCGATCCTGAAGGCGGTCATCTCCCAGCGCCTCGTGCCCAGGGCCGACGGCAAGGGCCGCGTCCCCGCCATGGAGATCCTGGTGACCACGGCCCGCGTGCGCGAGTGCATCGCCGACAAGGACCGCACCAAGGAGCTGCACGACGCCATCTCCAAGGGCTTCACGACCTACGGCATGCAGACCTTCGACCAGTCCCTGATGAACCTGGTCAAGAACAAGCTCGTCACCTACGACGAGTCCCTCAAGCACGTCTCCAACCCGGACGACTTCGCGCTGCGCTTCCGCGGCATCGCTTCGACCTCCGACGGGACCTGGGACGACTTCGAGGCCGGAGAGGACGAGAAGGAATCGCCCTCCGAGGACGCGGCCCCCGCCGCCCGGGGCGACCGTCCGGAGCTCGACATCGAGCGCTTCTAACGGTGGGTCCGCCCGCTGGCGGAACGCCAGCTCGCACCACAGGCTTCGCTCGGCTCCGCCTCGCTGCGCGCGCCTTCGGCGCTTGCGTGGGTCCGCCCGCTGGCGAAGCGCCAGCTCGCACCACAGCTTCGGCTTCCAGCGTTCGTGAGGACCTGACGTATCCTCTGATCTTCCTGTATCGTCAGGCACTTACGACCCGAGGAGCGCAGGCGATGCCCACCCCGCCCCGCCGGGCGAGCGAGATCCGTGAATCGTTCCTCAGCTTCTTCGAAGCGCGTGGGCACCGGCGGGTGCCGAGCGCCCCGGTGGTCCCGGCCGGGGATCCCACTCTGCTGTTCACCAACTCCGGCATGGTGCCCTTCAAGCGCGTCTTCCTCGGCGAGGAGACCCGGGACTACAGCCGCGCCACCAGCTCGCAGAAGTGCATCCGCGCCTCGGGAAAGCACAACGACCTCGAGAACGTAGGGCGCACACCCATCCATCACACCTTCTTCGAGATGCTCGGCAACTTCTCCTTCGGCGACTACTTCAAGGAGGAGGCGATCGAGTGGGCTTGGGAGCTGCTGACCGACGTCTGGCAGATACCGCCTGAGAGGCTCGTCGTCTCGGTCTTCCGCGACGACGACGAGGCCTACGGCCTCTGGCAGGACCGCATCGGCGTGCCCGCCGAGAAGATCTTCCGGCTCGGCGAAGAGGAGAACTTCTGGAGCATGGGCGACACCGGCCCCTGCGGTCCCTGTACCGAGGTGCATTACGACCGCGGCGCGCGCGCTGACCACACCTGCGATCCCTCCTGCGACTGCGGGCGTTGGAGCGAGCTCTGGAACCTGGTCTTCATGCAGTTCAACCGAGGTGCCTCGGGCGAGATGACGCCGCTGCCCAGGCCGTGCGTAGACACGGGTGCCGGCCTCGAGCGGAACGCCTCGGTGCTCCAGGGCGTCGAGAGCGACTACGACACCGATGTCTTCCGGCCGCTCCTCGAACGCGCACAGGAGCTCTCGGGGGTGTCGCTGGGCGAGACCGAGGACAAGGACGTGTCCCTGCGCGTGGTGGCGGACCACGCCCGCAGCGTCGCGTTCATGCTGGCGGACGGGATCCTCCCCTCGAACGAGGGCCGGGGCTACGTGCTGCGGCGCATCCTGCGCCGGGCCGCTCGGCACGGCGTGTTGCTCGGGCTCGAGGAGCCCTTCCTGTACCGTGTCTCCGACACATCCATCGATGAGCTGGGAGATGCCTTCCCGGAGCTGCGGGAGCGCCGCGCCTACATCCTCGAGCGCGTGCGCCGGGAGGAGGAGCGCTTCCTCGAGACGCTTGGGAAGGGGCTCGGGGTTCTGGAGGACGAGGTGCGCGCGCTGCGGGCGCGGCAGGGGACCGAGCTCTCGGGCGAGGTGGTCTTTCGCCTCTACGACACCTTCGGCTTTCCCGTGGATCTCACCGAGGACATCCTGCGCGGCGATGGGCTCTCCGTCGACCACGCCGGCTTCGAGACGTCCATGGCCGAGCAACGCGCCCGGGGCCGGGCGGCCTGGAAGGGAAGCGGGCAGCAGTCCGTGGGGGAAGTCTATGCGCGCATCGCCGCCGACGTGGCCGTGGAGTTTCGCGGCTACGAGGGGCTGCAGCTCGGCTCCGCCATCCGGGCGCTGCTGGTGGACGGCGTGCCGGCACAGAACGCCGCGGCCGGCGACCCGGTGGAGGTCGTGACCGAGGAGACGCCCTTCTATCCCGAGAGCGGGGGACAGGTGGGCGACCGCGGCAGCATCCAGACTGCCTCCGGCCGCATCCAGGTGGAGGACACCCGCAAGCCCGTCGATGGGCTGGTGGTGCACGTGGGGCGCGTGGTCGAGGGCGAGATCCATGTGGACGAGCCCGCCGAGCTCGAGGTGGAGGCCGCGCGGCGGGCGGGAGCCATCCGCCATCACACCGGCACCCACCTGCTCCACGCCGCGCTCCGCGAGGTGCTCGGTCCGCAGGCCGTGCAGCGCGGCTCGCTGGTGGCGCCGGATCGGCTGCGCTTCGACTTCACCCACGACGCACCGGTCTCTCCGCAGGAGCTCGAGCGGATCGAGGATCTGGTGAACGGCTGGATCGAGGACAACGTGCCCCGGCGCGAGGAGAGCATGGGCTACCCGGAGGCTCTCGCCGCCGGGGCGGTCGCCATGTTCGGTGAGAAGTACGGCGACGAGGTGCGGGTCATCAGCTTCGGCGACTTCTCGAAGGAGCTCTGCGGCGGAACCCACGCCGCGACCACCGGCGAGGTGGGGCTCCTCAAGGTGGTCGCCGAGGGTGGCGTCGCGAGCGGTGTGCGTCGGGTGGAGGCCCTCTCGGGACGCGATGCTCTCGAGCGCTGGCGCTCCCAGGAGCGCACCCTCGAGCGCACCGCCCATCTGCTCCGCTCCCCCGTCTCGGAGCTCACCACGCGGATCGAGAAGCTCCTCGACGAGCGGCGGACGCTCGAGCGTGACCTGGAGGCCCTGCGCGCCGGGCAGCGCCGCGAGGCCTCCGGCGATCTGGTGACGCGGGCGCGGGAAGTCGGGGGCCACCGCGTGCTCGCCACCCGGGTCGAGGGGGTGGAGGGCAAGCAGCTTCGCGCCATGGTCGACGACCTCCGCGCCCGACTCGGAAGCGGCATCGTGTTGCTGGCGGCGCCGCGCGAAGGCGGCGTCTCCCTGGCGCTGGGCGTGACCCCCGACCTGGTGAAGCGCTTCCCCGCCGGCCGCCTGATCCGCGAGGTCGCCGCAGTGGTGGGCGGCAAGGGCGGCGGCCGTCCAGACTTCGCCCAGGCCGGCGGCAACGACCCGAGTCGCCTCGAGGAGGCTTTCTCCCGCCTGGATGCGCTCGTCGAGGCGGGCTAGGGGCGTGAGCCAAGATCGCGAAGAGAGTGCAAGCACCGACAGGCGCGCGCAGCGAGGCGGAGCCGAGCGAAGCCTGTGGTGCCTGCGGGCTTTGCCCGCAGGCGGACCCACAATTTGGCGGAGACCCACGCGCGAGGTTCTTGTCGGGG
>JBDLIK010000301.1:0-4807 GCA_039714895.1 Myxococcota bacterium
CATCCAGGTGACGCGCGACTCGTAGATCGTCGACGTCCGGTTGGTCGGGCCCCGCGCCGGATCGTTGTCGAGCGTGGACTGGGCCTCGCGCCGCGGGAAGCCCTCCCGCTGCCAGGCGCCGCCCGTGTAGTGCACGTAGTCGTGATAGTCCCCGGGGTCGCCCTCCCAGCTGATGTGGAAGAACATCGTGTCGGTGTTGTACGCCGCCTGGACCGTGATCGGGAGGATCATCGGCTTGGCCGGATCGAGACCGACCAGATCCGGTGGCGACCCCACGTCCGGATATCCACTTGCACTGATCGGGACGACTACGGCCAGCGCGGCGGCTCCCCGGATCAGCCTGGTTCCCAACCTTCCTGCGAACCGTCGCCAGTGATACACGTCCATTCCAGCCTCCTTGGAGAGCGCACGCCCTCATCGCTCTTCGATGGAAACGTACTCGCGCTCGTCGGCTCCCACGTAGACCTGCCGCGGCCGTGCGATGCGCAGATCCGCATCCTCCAGCAGTTCCTGCCACTGTGCCAGCCAACCGGCGGTCCGGGGGATCGCGAAGAGCACGGGGAACATGTCCACCGGAAACCCCATCGCCTGGTAGATGATGCCGGAGTAGAAGTCGACGTTGGGATAGAGCTTGCGGCTCACGAAGTAGTCGTCCTCCAGCGCGATCCGCTCCAGCTCGAGGGCGATCTCGAGGAGCGGGTTGGGGCCCGTCACCTCGAAGACCTGGTCGGCGAGCTTCTTGATGATCCGGGCACGTGGGTCGTAGTTCTTGTAGACCCGGTGCCCGAAGCCCATCAGTCGCCCCCCCTCGCCGGACTTCACGCGCTTGACGAAGCTGGGCACGTTTCCGACCGAGCCGATCTCCTCGAGCATGCGCAGCACGGCCTCGTTCGCCCCGCCGTGACGCGGGCCGTAGAGGGCCGCCGCCGCCCCGGCGACGGCGGAGTACGGATCGGCGAAGGAGCTCCCGATGACGCGCATGGAGCTGGTGCTGCAGTTCTGCTCGTGATCGGCGTGCAGGATGAACAGCACGTCGAGCGCCTTCTCGAGGACCGGATCGGGCTCGTAGCTCTGCTCCGTGGTCTTGCGGAGCATGTTGAGGAAATTTCCGGCGTAGGAGAGGTCGTTGTCCGGGTAGGCGTAGGGAAGGCCGCGACTGTGCCGGTAGGCAAAGGCCGCGATGGTCGGCACCTTGGCGACCAGCCGCACGATCTGCTTGCCGCGCAGATCCGAATCCTGGATCTCCTTGGCTTCCGGATAGAACGTCGAGAGCGCTCCCACGGTAGCGATCAGGATCCCCATGGGATGGGCGTCGTAGCGGAAGCCCGCCATGAACTGCTTCACGTTCTCGTGGATCATGGTGTGGTGGGTGACGTCGCGAACCCACGCCTCCAGCTCGGCCTGGCTGGGAAGCTCTCCGCGAAGCAGGAGATGGGCCGTCTCCAGGTAGCTGCTGCGCTCGGCAATCTGATCGATGGGATAGCCTCGGTAGCGGAGGATGCCCCGCTCGCCGTCCACGAAGGTGATGCCGCTCCGGCAGGAAGCCGTGTTGGTGAATCCCGGATCGTAGGCGAGGAGCCCGAAGTCCGAGTCCGAGGCGCGGATCTGGCGGAGCTCCGACGCCGGGATCGCAGCGCCATAGGCCGGGTAGAGGCCGTAGTGGATCGGAATCTCGTAGACCTTGCCGGTACGGTTGTCGGTGATCGTCAGGCTGTCGTTGCCCATGCTGCCTGCCTCCCCTGCGAGCGGCGAACCTTGACGCAAGTGGCTTCTGCAAAAGCTGTACCGACGGGCGAGCTGCATCGGCCGATCAGACGCGCTACTGGGGCAGATTCGTACAGCCTCCAGCGCTGCTGCCCCCGGATGGGACTCGTGCATCATTTCGGGGCACGGCTGTGGCATAGAGGGCACACTCAGGGCGGCAGGAAGCTTGCAGGAGCGTTTGCCAATGATCCCGAACGCGGGGACATCTTGCTCTGGACGAGGATTGCGAGTCCGGCGGGTGCTGGCCTGGGGCTGCGGCGCCCTGCTCCTCGCGATCGGAGCGACGGCGGACACTCCGAACTGGAGCGAGATCGAAGGCAGAGAGGTGGTGCTCTTCTACCCCGGTCGATCCTCCTGGGAGTGGATGCTGACGAAGTCGGACCACAGCGGCGGCCCGAAGATCCGCAAGGGAAAGCACTGCCAGGGCTGCCACGAGGGCGAGGAGGCCGACATCGCCCTGGACCGGGCGGAAGAGGAGGACGGTACCGCCGCATCGGGTCCGCCGAACGTGCGCGCGACCATCCCGGTGAACGTGAAATTCGCCCAGGATGACGAGCGGCTGTATGTGAGACTCGGCTGGCCCGGCGGGGATTCGGCTGGCGAGACCCAGATGGACCCGGAGACCGAGGCCAGGGTGGCGATGATGATCGGCACCGACGACGTCAAGGGCGCCAAGGTGGCGGGATGCTGGGTCGCCTGCCACGACGACCTCCCCGGCATGGCGAGCGCGCGGGAGGACCGAGAGCTCACGAAGTACCTGACCCCCTCGCGGACCCGGATCGGACGCAGCGGCGGCGGAGAGGACCTCAAGACCCCGAGCGAGCTGGAGACGCTGCTGACTGACGGCGCCTTCATGGAGTACTGGCAGGCTCGACTCAACCGCGACCAGCCCTCCGTCGCGGTGGACGGCTACGTCCTCGAAGCACGCCACGAGAGCGACGACCCGGCCGTGACCTCCGAGGCGAGCTTCGAGGACGGCCGCTGGGTCGCCGTGTTGAGCCGCCCGCTCGTGCTCTCCCGGCCGGAGCACAACGACCTCCTGCCGGGGACGGTCTACACCGTCGGGTTCGCGATCCACGACGACCATTCGAAGCAGCGCTTCCATCACGTTTCGCTCGAGCACACCTTCGCGCTCGAGGAGGGTCCAGCGGACTTCGTGGCCGCCAGGCCCTGACGGGAGAAGAGCAGGAGTCGTGACGAGGCATCCATGGCAGCAAGACCGAAGCGACGTACCCCCCTTCCTCTCCTGCTGGCGGGAGCCGCGCTGGCGCTGGTGACGGGCCGCTCCCTCGCGGCCGACACCGTGCTCCTCGGCTCGGAGAACGAAGCGGGGGAGTACGCCCAGGGGGGAATGGACGCCTGTCTCGAGTGCCACGACGAGACGGAGGCCCGTCCCGTCCTCTCGATCCTCGCCACCCGCCACGGCGTGAAGGCGGACGCACGAACACCGATCGGCTCGGCGCACCAGTGTCAGGCCTGCCACGGTCCCAGCGCCGCCCACCTGGAGGAGCCCGCGCCCGGCCAGCCGCGCGCGCCCGTCGCCGTGAGCTTCGGCCCGGACGCCCCGATCGCCCCCCAGAACGAGGCGTGTCTCGCCTGCCACGAGGGAGGGGGGCGGATGAACTGGGCGGGAAGCGGGCACGAGCGCCAGAATCTCGCCTGCGCGAGCTGCCACGACGCCCACGTTCAGGAAGATCCGGTGCTCCGGAAGGACATCGACCCGATGATCTTCGCCCGGGACGGCCAGGCAAAGGTCTGCTTCAGCTGTCACATGGAGCAGCGGGCGCAGGTCCAGCAGCGGGTCTCCTCCCATCCGCTCCGAGAGGGGAAGATGGAGTGCTCCAGCTGTCACAATCCGCACGGCTCCATCGGGCCGGGTCTCCTCAAGAGGCCCACGCTGAACGAGACCTGCTACCAGTGCCACGCCGAGAAGCGCGGACCCTTCCTGTGGGAGCACGCTCCAGTTCGCGAGGACTGCAGCCTCTGCCACACCCCGCACGGCTCGAACCACCCGGTGCTGCTCAGGACGCGGGTGCCGCAGCTCTGTCAGCAGTGTCACATGGCGGCCTTCCACCCGAGCACCGCCTACACCGGACCCGACTTCGCGACACCGCGCCTCGATATCCACTCGCTCGAGGAGGGCTGTATGAACTGCCACTCGGAGGTGCACGGCTCGAACCATCCCTCCGGTGTGCGTCAGATCCGCTAGATGCCATGGCCATCCACGGATCGGAGTCGAGAAGATGCAACGATCCAGCAACCGACGAACGGGGCGCGTAGGGGCGAGGAAGCCGGCGCTGCCCGTGATCCTGGCCTGTCTGGCCTGGATCGGCTCCGCGGCCGGGGCCCAGGAAGAGGGATTCGAGATCGAAGAGGATGGCTACGCGGACGAGCAGCGACGTCGCGAGCTGACGACCTTCGGCAGCTGGATCGAGCTCGGAGCCCTCTACAACGGGTCGAACGACAAGCTGTTCGGCAACTACAACGGGCTGCTGGACGAGCAGGGCTACTTCCTCGGCAACCTCGACATCCTGCGGCGGGACCTCTTCGGCCGTGGAGACGACCACTACGCACGGCTGCGCGGCCTCAACCTGGGCCTGGACTCCCGCTACGTGGGCGCCGAGGCCGGGCGTCAGGGTCACTACGACCTGTTCTTCGAGTTCGACGAGCTGCCGGTGTTCCGCTCGGAGACCGCCCAGACCTTCTTCGGGGGCGGGGACCAGCACCTCACGCTCCCCTCACCCTGGACGCCGGGCGCCAACGGAACCCAGATGACGCAGCTCGACGCCAACCTGACGACCCTCGACATCGACTGGAAGCGCAAGCGCTACTCGGGCGGGGCGTCGCTGGCGCTGCCGGCGAACCTCGGCTTCGACGTCCGCTACGACTACGAGAGCAAGGAGGGGCAGAGACTCTCGGGCTCGGCGATGGGTCTGACCGGGGGGAACCCGCGCGCCGTGGTCATCCCCGCGCCGATCGACTACGTGACGCAGCAGGTCGAGGCCGCCCTCAACTACGCGGGCGAGTCGCTCCAGGCAAAGGT
>JBDLIK010000302.1:0-4803 GCA_039714895.1 Myxococcota bacterium
CTATCGCCCTAACTCTCTGTCTGAGCTTGATTCTCGGCTCCTGCTCGACCGCCCCCGGCGGAGTCGAGGTCACCATCCGGGGGGTCGTGATCCAGGTCGAGCTGGCGAACACCCTCGAGAAGCGCGAGCGCGGCCTCTCCGGCCGCCCCAGCCTGGACCCCGACCGGGGAATGCTCTTCCTGTTCGCGGAGCCGGGCTTTCCCGGCTTCTGGATGCCCGACATGCGCTTCGACCTCGACCTCGTATGGATCCGCGACGCCCGGGTGGTCGACCTCAGCGAGTTCGTCTCCCGCCGCGAGCCACAGCGCATGCATCGGCCTCGGGAGGCCGCTGACGCCGTCCTCGAGGTTCTGGCGGGCACCGTTTCCCGCCATGGCTGGCGGCGCGGGGATCGGGTGACCTTCGACCCCCCCGAGCTCCCGCGTCCCCGGTAAAGCGGGCGTCGGGATCCGCCGACCCACGTGCCATGGCGCGTGCCGGCCGCTTCCTGCTGTTCGCCCCTCCTCAGCCTCCGCTGGCGCTCCGCGGGTCGGTGGTGATCGGCCGTGGGGTGGCGTGCGGGCTCACGCTGCCCTCGCCCGCAGCCTCCCGTCAGCACGCCGAGATCTTCCCGAGCGGGCGCGCGTGGTCGATTCGGGACCTGGCGAGCACCAACGGAACCTTCGTGAACGGGGAGCCGCTCAGCGCACCCCGGCCCCTGGTCCCCGGTGACGTCATCCGCATCGGGGATCAATCCATCACCTTCTGTCGGCTGGAGATGGGGGCGTCCGGCCCCGGAGAGGAGCGCACCATCGTCGCTCCCAGCCTTCCGGTCGAGCAGCTGCGCGGAGACCTGGCGCAGATCCCGCCCGCCGGACTGCTGCAGATGCTCGAGCTCGAGCGAACCAGCGGACGCCTCGAGATCGAGTCCGACGAGGGCAAGGCGACGCTCTGGCTGCGCGATGGAGCCCCCATCCACGCGGAGACCGACGCCTCCCACGGCTTCGAAGCCGCCCTCGAGATCGCCCTGCGGTCCTCGGGACGCTTCGTGCTGGTGCCCGATCCAGAGGCGCCGGAGCACTCCATCGACGTGTCGATGATGGAGGTGGTGCTCGAGGCCAGCCGGCGCCTGGACGAAGGCTGAGGCGACCTGGCGTACCGTAGGACCCCGTGCGGGAGCGAGCGGGACGTCCGACTGCGAAGGGAGGCCGCCGAGCCCGACGGCCTCACGTCGTCGGGATCGACGATGGGCCCTTCGAGAAGCACTCGAGTCCCGACACGCCCCTGGTGGCCGTGGTCATGGAGGGACCCGATCTCGTCGAGGGGGTGGCGGTGGCCCGCTTCCCGGTCGACGGCAACGACGCGGGCGGCTTCCTGACCGGCTGGATCCGGGGGCTGCGCTTCCACCCGGGCCTGCAGGGGATCGTGCTGGGCGGCATCACCCTCGCCGGACTCGGCGTCGTCGACATAGAGGCGCTCGCCGAGGGCACGGGAGTTCCCGTCCTGGTGGTGAACCGTCGAGATCCGGCCACCAGTCGGCTCACGGCTGCCCTGCGCGCGGCCGGGCTCGAAGACCGGGTGGACCTCATCTCGCGCGCGCCGGTGGCGTTTCGCAGCGCCCGGGGCGTCTTCCTGGCTTGCGCGGGGATCGGCGCGAGAGAGGCCGAGGCCTTGGTGGAGGCGGTGACCGGCAAGGCCGATCTGCCCGAGCCGCTGCGGCTCGCACACCTGATCGCCGCTGCCATCGCGCGGGGCTCCTCCCACGGCCGCGTCTAGGGCTGCGGGCAAAGCCCGCAGCCCTACTGGCTGGCGGGCTCGGGAAACTCCGCCAGGATCTCCGTCTGCACCGCCGCGTCGAGGGCGCCGGTCTCCTGCCCCACCAGCTCGCGGAGGGCCCTGTCGGCGTCCCAGCCCGCGCCGAGCCGATCGAGCAGGAGGGCACGAGCACCGGCGTCCGTGCGGCGTGCGATCCAATCCGCGGCGGCGGTGGACTCGAGGTAGGCGAGCCGAGCCGAGGCGTCCTGCAGACCCCCGAAGCTCTCCGCCAGGTCCGCGAGCGGGATCCAGCCGCCGGACTGGATCGCTCCCCGAAGCTGGTTCCGCTCACCCCGGGAGAGCGCCGGGCGGGACAGACCGGCCTGCTCTGCCAGCTCGGCGAGACCCTCATTCAGCCAGAAGGGCTTGTGGCCGCCGCTCCGCTCTCGGAACAAGGCGTGGCTGTACTCGTGGAAGAGCAAGGCACGGAGCTCACCCGCCGGATGCGCGGCCGACACCACGTGGATGCGGCCGTCGAAGAAGCCCACGGTCTGAAACGAGAAGCGATGGCGGTGCGCGCGCAGGTAGGCGCCCTTCCCGTACAGCACCACCCCGGTCGGCTCGGCGGGCACCACCCCGAGCAGGCGGGCGAGGGTCGCGCGAGCTTCTTCGAGGTAGCCGGTCACCCGGCCCGCGTAGTCCGGGGAGCCGCGGGTGAGCTCCCGGTCGTACTGCAGCCGGAAATGGGCCGTCGAGACGTCCACCAGCCGGGTCGGGCCGCTGCCCTCCTCGGCCAGTTGGCGTTCCGTCTCGAGCGCGCGCAACCGCCTCTGGGCCGATTGCCGCCAGGGCTCGAACGAATCCCCGGCAGCCGCCAGAAAGGCCCTCAGGTGGGCCTCGGCGGCGTCGAAGCGACCGCGCTGCCGGTCGAGCAGGGCGAGATAGAAATGCGGTTCGGGTCGGCCGGGCTCCCGTAGCAGCACCCCTTCGAGCGCCACCGTGGCGCGGGAAGTCTCTCCCCGGCGCAGGTCGTCCAGAGCACCCCGCAGGATGCGGTCCATGGGTCCCTCGGGACCCCGTGCCGGCGGCAGGTCGTGCTCGGGTGCGAGGAGCTCTCCTTCCCAGAGGTCCCGGAGCTGCTCGCCGCTCTGGTCCGCCCGCAGACGCTGGGCCTCCGGGACGGCCTCGAGATCGTCGGTCACATGGGTGCGGCCCTCCTCGTCGACCCAGACGAAGAGATCCGCGCCAGCCCCCACCGCGGCGAGGACCGCGGCCAGAGCGAGCAGGCCGATGCGACGGGACCCGCGAGCCATCTAGGGCACCCTGGAGCGGGCCTTGGCCGCTTCTCCGACCAGGTGACCCAGCTCGGGCAGGATGAGCTTCTCGAAGGCCAGGCGCAGCGCCCCCCGCGAGCCCGGCAGCACGAACACCACGCGACCCCGAGCCAGGCCCGCGAGGGCCCGGGAGAGCAGGGCCGCGGGCCCGATTTCCTGGTACGAGAGCTGCCGGAAGAGCTCCCCGAAGCCGGGGATCAGGCGGTCGAGGTGGGGCATCACGGACTCTGGGGTCCGGTCCCGCGGCGCGATCCCGGTGCCCCCGGTGAGGACCACGGCTCGGGCAGCCTCGAGCGCGAGGGCGCGGAGGAGATGGTCGGCGATCTCGGCCGGCTCGTCGGGGACGATCTCGCGCAACACCACCGGATGTCCGGCGCCCTCCAGCAGATCCACCGCCAGCGCGCCGCCGGTGTCGGTGTCGAGGGTCCGCGTGTCGCTCACCGTGATCACCGCCGTCGGCACCGAGGCCGGAGCCGAAGCATGGTGGGCGTGGAGCCCGGCGCGCTCCTCTCGGACACTCATGCGTGGTCGTCCACCCAGTACGCGCCGTCGGTGGCGACCTCCTTCTTCCAGATCGGTACCCGCTGCTTCAGGGTGTCGATGGCGAAGCGGCAGGCTTCGAAGGCCTCGGCGCGGTGCGGGGCCGCGGCCGCCACGACCACGGCAAGCTCGCCCACTTCGAGGTGCCCCACGCGATGGGCGATGGCCACCCGGACGCCGGCCCAGCGCCGCGCCGCCTCCTGGGCGATCTGCTCCATCTCGCGCTCGGCCATGGCGGGATAGGCCTCGTACTCGAGGAACTCGATCTCGCGGCCGTGGGCCCGGTTGCGCACGGCGCCGGAGAAGACCACGACCCCCCCCGCGTCCGGACCCTCTACACGGGCCGAGACGTCGGCTGGATCCAGAGGACGATCGGAGATCGAACATCCGCCCGCGCCCCCCGAAACCGGAGGCAGCAGGGCGATCTCGTCTCCGTCCGCCAGCGGCTCCTCGTCGCCCACGAAGTCGAGGTTGCGGGAGATCCGCAGCCGAGACCCGAAGCGAGCGATCACCGGGTGCGCCTCGGCGAGGCGGCTGCGCAGGTCCCCGACCCGAACCCCTTCGGGCAGTTCGAGGGCGAGGTCCTTGGCGCCGCTCTCCTCGCGCACGGCCCCGAAGAGCTTGACGGTCACTCGCATGAGGGCAGGCTACCCCGCGGCCCACGCCCCCTCAAACAATCCCACTCAGCGTGGGACCCGGGCGGGCCGATGCAGTGCACATGGGCCGAAGCGACGCACAGAGTCTGCGCCAGGCCGTGGAGCGCGTCCTCGACCGCCTGCGCCCGGCCCTGGTGGCCGACGGCGGCGATGTCGAGCTGGTGCAGGTGGACGGGGACGGGACCGTACAGGTCGCCCTCCTGGGGTCCTGTGCGACCTGCCCCGCGCAGCTGGCGACCCTCCGCTACGGACTGGAGGCTCGCCTGCGCGAGGAGATCCCCCAGGTCGAGGCGGTGGTGCCCGTCCGCCTCCAGTCGAGCCACTCCTAGCGGGGCTGCGGGCTTCGCCCGCAGCCATCGGCGGTGCCCTGGCGTCAGCCACCCCTTGCGCCGCTTCGCTCGCCTGGTGGCACGGTGGGCTGCGGGTGCAGCCCGCAGCCCACGTTGACCAGTGATTTCCTCACTGTCTAGAATGCGCCTGGGGGCCATCGAGTGCTTCGAGCGACCGCCGGGTCGGTGGGGCACCTCGGCGGGGAACAA
>JBDLIK010000303.1:0-4803 GCA_039714895.1 Myxococcota bacterium
ACATCCACCGACCCCACCCGATATCGGTCTCCCTCGTCGATGGCCACGCGCACGCGCAGACCGTCCTCGTCCGGAAGCACGTCCGGCTCGTCCACCTCGACCTGGATGAAGCCGTCGTTCTGGTAGCGCTTCACCACCCCCTGAAGGTCCTGCTGGAAGACCGGCTCGGAGAAGGTTCCGGATTTGTCCAGGAAGCGCGTCACGTAGGAGAAGAACTTCCAGGGCTTGGTCTTCATGCCCTGTTGGAGCTCCTCGTCGCTGTAGTGCTCGTTGCCCACGAACTCGATGGTCTGCAGCCGGAGCTTCTTGCCTTCGAGGACGTGGAAGTCCACAGCCACGGCGTCGCCCTGGAGGGGCTCGATCTCGTAGGAGACGTCCGCCAGATAGTAGCCCTCGGCCTTGTAGAGGCTCTCGATGCGCACGCGGTTCTCGTAGAGGAGCGGGTAGTCGAGGGTGGCACCGGTGGTGAGGGTGAGGATGTCGCGGATCTTGTCGCCATCGATGGAGTCGTTGCCCGAGATGCTCACCTGGCGCACCAGCGGGTTCTCCTCGACATCGAAGACCAGGATGCGGCCGTCCTCGGAGTCGATGGAGCGCAGGATCACATTGCGGAAGAAGCCGAGGGCGTAGACCTGCCGCACATCCTCGGCGACCCGAGCCGGCTCGTAGCGGTCGCCGGACCGGGTGGCGATGCGCGCCCGGATGGCGTTCGCGTCGATGCGCCGGTTGCCCTGCACCTCGACCCCGGCCACCCGGTCGTCGTCGGCAACGACCTCGGTGGCGCTCAAAATGCTCTCGGCGGGGACCACCCGGTAGCTGACGATCACGGCGCCTCCCTGGCGCTCGGTCTCGACGCTGGCCGTGGCGACACCGGCCAGCCCCTTCAGCATGGCCAGGTCGGCGCTGACCAGAGCGGGCTGGTAGGCGGCGCCGGTCTGCTGCTGCAGACGCGCCCGCGGGTCCGGCACCAGGTCGGCCGCGCCGAGGAGCCGGACCTCGGCCACCGTGGCCCGCGGCGAGACCCCGGACAGGATCTCGAGGATGCGGTCTGCGAGCTCGTTCATGCGGTCGAGCAGCTCGTCCTCCCCCGAGGCGGTGAAGGCGAGGGAGCGGGAGGAGCCGCCGGCCACCGGTGTCACACGTACATCGAGGCTGTAGCGCGCCGCGAGCTCGGCGAGACTTCCGGCGACCACGTAGTCCGCATCCAGCTCGATCGCGAGCTGGCGCAGGGCGTCCTCGGTGAGCTCGCCCGCCGCGTATCCCAGCACGGTCTCGCGGACCAGCACCGACTCGACGACGGTCACCCGCCCGCTGGCCTCGAGGCGTGACTCCAGGAGGTCCGCCAGGGACCTCTCGAGGTGGCCGAGGGGCTCGGCACTGTGGATCCGGAACGGAAGCACGGCCACCACCACCCGGAGAGGCTCGGCGTTGCCGGCGGCGGGCGCCTGTGCGAGGGCCGGAGAGGCAAGCAGCGAGCTCTGGAGGGAGGCGATTGCGAGAGCGACGAGCAGCGTGATCCCGGATCGGCCGAGCGCTCCCACGCGGGTCCTCCGGCGATGCAAAGCCGGCCCCGGCTCGGCACCCACCCCCAGGGTACGGAGCGGATTCTAGAGGGGCTCCCCCCACAAGTCCCGTCGGCCAGGAAACCGTAGGATTTCCAAATAGTTGACGGTCTGGGCTGCAGGCTCTACCTGGGCTGCGGCGGTGCCTCTTCCCTCGACTGGCGCCCCGACGCCGGTGTGGTCTGCGGCCCCGACGTCCACGACCTGCTGGACCCGGTCGCCGATTTCGACGGCTGCGACGTTCATCCGAACGCACAGGGCCACGCGACCCTGGGCACCGAGCTCGCGGACGCGGTAGCGGATCTCCACGCCTGCACGGAGGCCAGCAGCCCCGGCTTCGACGCCTGTGCCCCGGTGGTGGATCTCCTCGCGGACGGCGTCCCGGTCGGGAGCTCGATTACCGTTTCGCCAGGCGTACCCGTACTCTTCGACATCAACGCCAGCGATCCCAACGGAATCGGCTTCCCGGTCTTCGCGTGGCTGGGCGGCGACTCTAACGTCAAGGTCATCTGGAACTTCGACGGTGCCGCCGCGGTGGGCTTGCCGCTCGCGGTCTTCAACCCGACGCCCACCGTCACCTTCGAGCTGGGCCCCGGCGGAACGACCCAGACCCTGAATCTCTCCGCAACCGTCTGCGATGGCTCCGGAAAGAGCACGGCCGTCGCCTTCGACGTGATCGTATTGACCCCATGAGTGCGTGGGAGTGAAGCCCCGCAGGATCTCACCACACTCAGATCCGCCAGACGAAGCGCAGGCGCCCGTCGAAGCGGGCCGGATTCATACGTAGGCAGACGATGTCGCGCAGGATCTCGGGAAACCGCGCGTGCTCGTGGATCGCACGCTTGACCTTCTCCGCGAGATCGCGGGTCAACTGGTCGAGGGTGGTCCGCTCGTCTCCCGCGGTGTGGTCCCAGACGACGAGGTTGAGATCGAAGGCCGGCCGGAGACCGAGCCCGCCCATGAAGAACTGTCGATCCATGCGCTCGACCTGGGCCTGGGGGGCCATCTCCGCCAGGCATGCCAGGCTGCGCAGTAGGAGCGGGTAGGCGGACGTGTCGAGTTGGGATTCCACGGTACCGAGGACGGGCGTCCTCGTGCCATCACAGGTCAGACCGACGTAGTCGAGACCATCTCGCTCGCCCTTCGAGGGTGGCCGTAGCTCGCTGAGCGGATCCAAGTTGCTCGCCAAGCTTGTGAAGGCGCAGGGTTCACCCACCACCGCGATCTCCCGCGTGGCGTAGAAGAACTCGCGGCCGAGCTCCTCGAGGTCGATGGCGTCCATGTCCAGAGGCGCGCCCGGGGGCGTGAGCTCTCGCGAGCCCACCCAGTCGCTGATCGTGCAAAAGGCATCGAGCGTCTCTGCGACCACGATCTCGGGATGCTCGAGCTGATCCACGCACTCGCGGATCTGCTCCGCCGGATGCAGGGTCCGCGCGCGCTGGTAGGATCGTCGCAGCTGCGTGGTGGGGGCGTAGTCGTTCGGGTCGGGCATGGAATCCGCTTCGGTGGGGAGAGCCTCCGGCCGCCTCGCGGAGCTCATCGTCCGTTCCTGGCCGGTGCTGGAGCGCGAAAGCACGGTCAAGCTCCGTGTGCCTCCTGCCGATGAGACCCACGGAGCCCCTGCGGCTCCCCCGGCTCCGAGAGGCCAGGATGCAGTCCTCCCCGATCCCCGATCCCGGCACCGACCAAGCCTGCAACGATCAGGGCTGGGCCCTGCAGCTCCGTCCCGGAGCCGGAGCGTGCCTGGCCGGGGACCTGCAACGGGTGTCGCTCTCCAGTGTCGTCGACATCATCGCGCAGGACCGCATCACCGGCACTCTGCGGGTCCGGGCGGGGGCGGTCGAGCGCTCCGTCTCCTTCTGTCGCGGCGAGGCGCGTCAGGCGTCCTCCAGACTGCCCCACGAGCGATTCGGGGCCATCGCCGTGGGGATGGGCATCCTCAAGCAGGAGGACATCCGGGAGCTGCTGAGCTACGACCACGACGCGCCCATCGGGCGTGTGGCGGTCGATTGGGGCCTGCTCTCCGATCACAGCCTGTGGCGCGTCATGCAGGAGCACATCGTGACCGTCTTCCAGGGGATCCTGAGCGAGGACGGGGGGCTCTTCTTGGTGGAGGGCATCGCGGCCGATCACGCTGCGGAGGTGCCAGGCTTCGCGACGAAGGCGCTGTTCCGCGAGGCCACGAGCCGCGCTGAGCAGCTGGAGCGGATGCGCGCCGAAATGCCTGCGGGATCGCGGCTCGAGCTGGTGGGCGAGGTCCGCCACGCGTTGCCGCGGGACCAGGGTGCTCTCGTCTACGAGCTGATGGACGGCCCCCTCTCCCTGGCGGAGCTCTGCTCCCGACTCCACTGCCCGGAGTTTCAGGTGATGAAGGCGGTGGCCGGCCTATCCGGGGCCGGCCACGTCCGCGTCGCCTCCCCCGATCCACGCCAGCACGACGAGGGTCGTGAGATGCTCGCTCGCTCGCTCGCTCTGTACAATCGCGTCTTCCGGGAGATTCGAGAGGCGTGCGTGCGTGCAGGTGCAGGGGAGGTTCTCGCGCGGGCCACCGAGGCGAGCCTGCAGGAAGAGCCGGTGCTCTCGGAGCCCCTTCAGGGGATCCGTCTGCTGCCGGATGGAGCGCTCCCGGAGCACAAGGTCCTCGCACGGTTCGAGGATCCAGGCCTCGCAGCCGACGAGCGACGGGCGCTGCTGCTTCGTGAGCTGCACAAGCTGACGAAGTTCCTGCTCTTCTTTGCGGGCGAGCGTCTCGACCCGCTCGTGCATGAGGCCCTCTACCAACGGGTCAAGAAGGCCCTGCGGCCTGCCTGACGACCCCAGGGGCTTGATGAAGAACTCCGATGAGATCTGGAACTCCACCACGTCCACCACTCCGTCCGTCACCACTACCTCCAGCACCCGCTCCCTGCCGACTTCTTCCTTCTCAACGGGGACCCCGTTGATGCCCGACAGGCCGCGCACCTGGTAGACGCCCGGGGCCATGCATCGGATCCGATTGACCGGGGCCGGGGCGACTCCCTGAGATGTCCTGGCCATCGCTGCTCCTCCTCATCCCCGAAGAGTCTCGGGTGGGACCCCCGTCCCAGCGAGCGGGGCCCGATCCGCGCTCTGCGACGGCGCGGGTGAGGCACCCCGACAGCCCTCTGTTCTCATTATTCATCCGCGCTCTCCGAGGGCCTGATCGGCTCTCGTCGCCGAGTTGATCAGGCCGCATCGCGCCAGGCATATCGATGGTGAAGAC
>JBDLIK010000304.1:0-4802 GCA_039714895.1 Myxococcota bacterium
TAACAGTGACGGAAGGCCGCTGAAAGAGGCTTCGAACCTGGGGGTCGGGGGTTCGCGAGCCAGCTCGGCTGGCGAAGCGCTTGGCGAGCGGAGCTCGCCCGCGAATCCCTCCCGGCGTGCCATCTGCTTCTTGTGTGTTCTCGTTGGTTTGAACTGGCCGGTGAGTTGTGCCCAGGCATCCAGAACCGGGCGGTACGCCGTTGGGTACCGGGCGTCTCGCCTGCTGGGCGCTGGGGCTCAGTCGTCGCGCTGGACCCCGCGCCACAGGAGGTGCGCGATCGCCTCGGCGTCGGCCTTGCTGCGGAGGTCAGAGACGAGGAGCTTGGGCTTCCGGCCCGGCTGACGCAGGCGCACCGAGAAGGCGGCCTTACCGCTGTTGCCGCCCTTGGCCTCGGGCGCAAACGAATCGATCTCCCGTGCGTCGATCGTCTTCGGGCTCCCCATCCCCAGCATCCTGCGATGGATCGAGAGACGCCCGCGCTCCGCGCGGAGCGTCGTGGCCTGGAGCCAGGCGGCGGGAACGAAGACCGCGAGTAGCATGCCCACGAGGCCAAACGGCGCGAGCGCGAGCTTGAAGAGCCCGGGAACTTCGCCGCTGACCCAGAGGATAAAACCGTTCCAGAGGCCCGTGAAGAGGGTGAGGGCCAGAGCACCGGCCCTGTTGCGCCCGGCCGGAAGGTGGATCTCGACGGGGTTCCCGGGCCCCGAGAGCGGCGTCACCCGGATCGACTCGTCCTGGATCCCGGTGGAGAGCGAATCATGAAGGGGCGAAGCCGGTGCCGGGTCCTCCGAAGGCTCGTCCCCGTCCACGTGTAGCCGCTCGGTGATCGTCTCCGAGCTCTGGTCGGTCTTGAACACCGGTACTTCGAAGAAGCCATACAGGTCGGCTCCCGGGAGGTCGGCCAAGATCTCGAGGCGCCACTGGACCGACGGGAGCCGCATCGGGTCCGCGCTCGAGGGCTCCGCTTCGAACGGGACCTCAAACCCCACGGGAACTGCACTCCCGAGTGGCCCACGCGCCGCGCGCATGCTCGGGACCACGATCTCTTCCTGCCAGATCGTCTCCTCCTCGGTCTTGCGCGCTCGTCGGCGGCGCCGCAGGCACGAGAGGCGCAGCGTGAAACCGGACTGCGGTTGGATCGTGCGTCCGAGGTGCGCCACGCCTTCGAGCCGGCCCCCCACGACACCCGGAATCGTCGAAAGCTCGAACGAGAGATTGCGGAACCGCCGCCAGCGCAGCGTCGACTGGGCGGCCCAGTAGAGCAGGCCCACGGATGCGAGCGGGAACAGGGCGGCGAAGAGCCACACGCCGAAGCCGTCCGCCTTGGCCGCTTCGGGCGCCTGAAGGACGAGGGGAACCGAGAAGCCACTGAAGACGACGGCGATCACCCAGATGACCAGGGCCTGGGCACCGTGCGCAGACGAGACCCGTCCCGCCGCCCAGTCTTCGCGCCAGAGCCAGGGTGCATCGGGATGGGCCGCGCGGAGCGTCTCGGAGATGGAAGCCATGGGGAGCTCATCGGAGGCCCGGGCGGAGACCTGAAAGGCGAATGGCTCCGTTCGCCTACGGAAAACACCTATGAAGATCGCACAGCTGCCCCAGCCCCAGCAGTTCAAGCAGCTCTCACCATCGGTCAGGAACCGAGCTGCTCCTTCAGCACCCGACTCAGGCGGCTCACCGGGCAGGGCTTCTGGAGGGTGATCACGTCCACGGGGAGTCCGGCGCCGGGCCTCTCGGCGGGGTCGTATCCCGACAGGAAGACGATCCTCGCCCGAGAGTTCAGCTCCCAGATTCTCCTGGCGGCGGCGACACCGCCCATGCGCGGCATCACGACGTCCAGCAAGACCAGGTCGACCCGCTCCGGCTTGCTCGTGTACAGCCCGACGGCCTCCTCGCCATTCACGGCGGTCAAGACTCGATAGTCCAGACTCTCGAGGATGGAGCGCATGACTTCGAGGACCTCAGGGTCGTCGTCCGCGAGCAGGATGCACTCGCCCGAGCCGTGATACACCGTTTGATCCTCGATCTCGGCGGCTTCGGCCGGGCCCGTCGCTCGGGGAAGGAAAACGCGGAAGCTGCTGCCGACCCCGACGGTGCTCTCTACCTCGATGAAGCCGCCATCTGCTTGAACGGCTCCATAGGCCATCGCCAGCCCCAGCCCGGTCCCCCGGCCCGGAGCCTTCGTGGAGAAGAATGGGTCGAAGATGCTCTCCAGGACGTCTTTGGGGATTCCCGCGCCGTTGTCGCCCACCTCGATCACGACATAGGGGACACCGAGGGAGCCGGCGTGCTTCCGGTCGAGTTCCGCATCACCTACGGTGCCGTACAGCTCCACCCGGATGACCGCGCCCTCTCCGTCGGCGACCGCGTCACGCGCGTTGTTGGACAGGTTGAGCAGCACCTGCTGCAGGCGTGTGGCGCTTCCGTGGACGATGAACTCTTCATCGTCCGGCCTGGATACGATCAACTCGATGCTGCTCGGCAAGGCCGTCTGGATGAGCACGGCGGTCTCGTCCAGGAAGCTCGTCATCGAGATGTCTGCCTTGCTCGAATCCTCCTGGCGAGCGAAGGACAGCAGCTGCTGGATCATGTCGGCGCCGCGGTAGCCCAGGGCGCTCGAGCGTTGCAGCAGTTCTTCGGTCCTGGTGGCGTCCGCGACGCCGAGCTGGATCAAGCGGATCGAACCCAGCATGCCAGTGAGAATGTTGTTGAAGTCATGTGCGATGCCTCCCACCAACGTGCCCAGCGCCTCCATCTTCTGCGCTTGGTGCAACGCGCGCTCGGTCTCCATGAGAGCTTCCGTGCGGCTCCGGACGCGATCCTCGAGCTCGGCGTGCATGCGGATCAGCGCCGAGTTGGCGGAACGCGCTTCGGACTCGGCGAGCTGGAGCCGCGCGCGGTGTCTCTGGAGCTGGCGGTTCCACAGCAGGATCAGCAACACCACCAAGCTCGCAGCGGCGCTCGTCTTCAGCAGCAGTCCGTAGTCGGTTCGGGGGTCGAAGGCGAGCACGACCCAGCGATCGGCAATTCGCTCCCGCTCGTCGGGGTGGACCGAGACGAGCCCCTTGTCGAGGATGCGGACCAGCTCAGGCCAGTCGTCTCGCACCGCGAAGTGCAGAGTGTGCACCTTCGGTGAGGTTGCGGTGGCGACCTTCAAGTTGGTGAGGTTGAGCCTGCGGATCCAGTAGGAGGCGGAGGCCACATTGGTGACCAGTGCATCCGCATCGCCCCCGGAGACGGCCATCAAGGATTGCTGCAGCGTCGCGAACCTCAGGGGCTCGATCTCCGTGTGCTCCTTCAGGAAACCCTCGTGGGAAGAGTCCGCCTGGACTGCGACGCGCATGTCGCGGATGTCGTCGACACCGACGAGGAAGGGCATTTCCGTGCGGGTTACGATCACCCGGTGGAACTCGATGTAGGGCGCCGAGTACCTGAAGAAGCGCTTGCGTTCCTCCGTGACGCCGACCGCCGGCAACACGTCGATCTCCTTGTGCCTGCCGCCTTCGATGGCGGCCTCCCAGGTGAGGCCCGGAACGAGTTCCATATTGAGCCCCAAGCGCTCGTTGAGCAGCTCGATGTAGTCGGCGGCGATCCCGGCATGCGAGCCGTCTTCGTCGATGTACTCGAAGGGGCGAAACTCCGGATCCACGCCGACGCGGATCACGGGGTGCTCGCGGATCCAGGCCTGCTCGGCCTCCGTGAGGGGCAGCTGCTCGCCCTCGCTCAGCGTGGGGTCGAGAGGCAGCCAGCGGCTCTCGAGGGCCAGCCGCTCGCGCTCGGAGATGGACGCGAGGGCCTTGTCGAGGATCGACGCGAGCCGAGGCCAGTCCTTGCGGACCGCGATACTCTCCAGCGAGTGATCTCGATCGTAGATTGCCGCAAATCTCAGGTTCGTCATCAGATACTTGGTCTGGAGATAGTGCCCTCCCCCCAGGAAGGTGATCGCGGCGTCCGCCTGGCCGACGGAGACCGCGTTGAGTGCATCGAGCATGGTGGTGAAGTACACGGGCTTCGCGGAGGGAAACTCCTCGAGCACGCGGGAGACGTGCTGGTAGCTCCGGACGAGCGCGAGGGTCTTTCCCGCGAGATTCTGCTTCTGCCGGATCCGTTCATCGTCGACTCGCGTCATGACGACGAGGGACTTGAACAAGTACGGTTGCGTGAACTCGAACCACTCACTGCGGTCGGGCCGTTGCACCATGGTGGCCACGGCATCCAAGCGGTACTGCTGTGCACTGGCGTACAAGTCTGCCCAGCGAGTCTCGTCGTGGACCACGAACTCGAGCCCGGTGCGCTCGGCCAGGAGCTCGAACACGTCGATCGCCAAGCCCTCGAGCTGTCCCCGCTCGTTCCGGAAGCTGTACGGGGGAAAGTGGCCGTCGAAGGCGACGCGGACGGACGGGTGCTGCTCGATCCAGTCGCGCTCGGCATCGGTGAGCGGCAGCATCCCCTGTGCTCGAGATGAGCAGAACCCGACACCTACTACGAGCGCGATTACCAACAAATGGCCGGATCTGCCGCGCATCGGTCCCCACATCGCGTTGACGCCGTCGTCCCGCACGCGACGATACCATGTCGCTGCGGCAGCTGGATGGGTGGCGGCGCCCTCGGGCGGCTCAAGTACTTCTCTCCACGAATGCAATCACGTATAAGACATGGCGAAAGCGCGACCGTGGCAGCGAGGATGGCGGCGGTGATTTCTCGTCGGGAGATCGTACCGGCGATGGGTCCGGCGTAGGCATGCGTGGCATCGCGGTCGTCTCCCGACCGGTCCTCGGGCGAGGTCACGGCAGCTCGGAGC
>JBDLIK010000305.1:0-4797 GCA_039714895.1 Myxococcota bacterium
GTAGCGAGATCCTCCCGATAGTTCTCTTGCGCGCCGGGAGCGGAGTGCTCACACTCCGTTCTCGGGTCCCGTGCAATCGCCGGGGACGAGCGGGGGGGGTCCCGCTGCAACGAGAGGGGTTGGATACCATGATGCGAAGCTCGATCGTACGCGTCGCGCCCGCCTTGGCGGTGTTCGTGGCGCTGGCTCTTGGCTGTGCGTCCACGCCGGACGACGCCGGGAGCACCGAAACCAAGCAGTTCGGCGAGTCCTTCGAGGAGGAGACGGTCATCATCGGCTCCGAGCGGGAGCAGGTTCCCGAGCTCGAGACCGTCTACTTCGACTTCGACATGGCGCTCGTCCGCAACGACCAGAAGCCCAAGCTGCAGACCAATGGGACGCAGATCCAGGGTCATGGGGAGTGGCGCCGCGTGACCCTGCAGGGGTACACGGACGAGCGGGGCAGCGAGGAGTACAACCTCGCCCTGGGCGAGCGGCGCGCGAACTCCGTGAAGCGCTACCTCGAGACCCTCGGGGTCCCCGGCTCGCGGCTCGACACCGTGAGCTTCGGCGAGGCGGATCCGGCGGTTCCCGGACACGACGAGGCGGCCTGGCGCTGGAACCGGCGGGTCCAGTTCCACGTCACTCGCTGAGCCCTCGCCAATAGCCGACCCGGTTTGACCGCCCGTCCGGGCGGGTGATACCGTCGACGGTCGACCCCAGGACCGGCGAGGTACCCCCATGTCCGTTCACGGCGGAAAGCTCTTGGCTCGGGCGCTCAAGGGGGCCGGCGTCGAGTGCGTCTTCACGCTCTCCGGCGGCCACATCATGCCCCTCTACGATGGCTGTATCGACGAGGGGATCCGGATCATCGACGTGCGCCACGAGCAGGCGGCGGTGCACGCCGCGGATGCCTGGGCGCGCTGCAACCCGGGTCGGGTGGGGGTGGCCGCCATCACTGCCGGTCCGGGCGTCACGGACGGGGTGACGGGGGTTGCCAACGCATGGCGCGCCAACTCTCCCATCCTGGTGATCGGTGGGCAGGGGCCCTTCAACAATCTGCGGCGGGGTTCACTGCAGGAGATGGACCACGTCGGGGTGATGAAGCCCATCACCAAGTGGGCCGACTCCTGCTACCAGACCCACCGCATTCCCGAGTATGCCGAGCTCGCCATCCGCCACGCGGTCTCGGGTGTCCCTGGACCTTCCTTCCTCGAGATTCCCATGGACGTGTTCATGGGCCAGGCGGAGTGGGATCAGGCGCCGATTCCGCCGATCCGCACCCAGCCGCCGCGGCTGGCCCCGGACCGTCCCGACGTGCGCCGGGCCCTCGAGATCCTGCGGGAAAGCTCGCGCCCCATGCTGATGGCCGGCACCAGCGTCAAGTGGTCGATGGCGAGCGGGGACCTCAACGCCTTCCTCTCGGCCACCCATCTTCCCGCCTACACCAACGGCATGGGCCGCGGAACCATTCCGCCGACCTCCCCGGAGTTCCTGAACCGATCGCGACGGGCGGCGATGAAGCAGATCGACTGCATCGTGCTCGCTGGAACACTGCTCGACTTCCGGCTGCGATTCGGCCAGACGATCCCGGCGGACGCGAAGATCATCCAGCTCGACATGGATGCCACCCTGATCGGCCAGAACCGTCCGGCGGACGTGGGACTGGTGGGAAACCTGGCCTGCAGCTTCGAGATGCTGCTCGAGGAGATGAAGGCTACCGGCACGCAGCTCGACTTCTCGGGATGGCGCGACCAGCTGCGTTCCATCGAGGAGGAGGAGGAGCGCAAGGTGGAGGCGTCGCTCTGCAGCGACGAGGTGCCCATCCACGAGCTGCGCATGTGCGGCGAGGTGCGCGACTGGCTCGCCACCCTGGACGACCCCATCGTGATCGGCGACGGCGGGGACATCGTGGCGAGTGCCGCCAAGGTGATCCCCGTGCCTCGGGAGGGCGCCTGGATGGACCCGGGGCCGCTCGGCACCCTCGGGGTGGGGATGCCCTTCGCACTCGCCGCCCAGGTCTCCCATCCGGACCGCCGGGTGGTGATCGTCTACGGCGACGGCTCCTTCGGCTTGAACGGCATGGAGTACGACACCGCGGCGCGCTTCGGCCTGCCGATCGTCGGCATCGTCGGCAACGACGCCGCCTGGGGGCAGATGATGCGACCCCAGGCCGGCCTCTACGGCAAGGACCGTCTCGCGGCGACGCTTCTCGAGTACACGCGCTACGACAAGGTCGTCGAGGCCCTCGGTGGCCACGGCGAGTTCTGCGAGCAACCCGACCAGATCCGTCCGGCCCTGGAGCGCGCCGCCGCGTCCGGGAAGCCGGCCCTGGTGAACGTGATCATCCGTCAGGTCCGGGACTACCAGGGCGGAATATACGTCTAGCGGGTCTTCGTTGGAGCTCGAGCCTCTGGAGGTCCGGGAGCGGGATCCCGGGGAGCTGGGGCTCGACGCTGGGGTGCTCTGGCCCTGGGTCCAGCGCCTGGGGCCGCTGGCGGTGGTGGATCTCGAGACCACCGGCCTCACCGACGAGCCCGAGGCGGAGCTGTTGGAGTTCGGCGCCGTGCTCCTCGAGCCAGGGAGCCCCCGGATCCGGACGGCCCGCGCTCTGGTGCGTCCCAGCGGCCCCCTTCCCCGGGCCGTCCAGCGGCTCACGGGTCTGTGTGATGCCGATGTGGCGGATGCGCCAGCCGTCGGGTCCCTGGCGCCCGTCGTGCGCAGCCTGCTCGCGGAGCGCGTGCTCGTCGCCCACAACGCCGACTTCGAGCGCCACTTCCTCTCCCGTTCCATCGCTCGCGAGTTCGAGGAGGCTTCCTTCCTGGACACCCTCGATCTCCTCTCGCTCACCCATCCCGACGCTCCCGACCTGCGGCTCGAGACCTTCTCCAGGCTGCTACTGGGCGACGAGGAGCGGCATCGCGCGCTCGACGATGCTCTCGACACCCTGCGCGTGCTCGCCCGGGTGGGCAGCGGTGCGAAGGCCGGGGAGGCGCGCTACCGCTCGGCGCGCCGGGCGCTCGAGCGCTTCGCCCCGGATTCATCCTGGCTGCCGCTCCTCGGCAAGGAGGAGTTCGCGCCACCGCAGCCCGACTGGCCCCAGTTCGTGGAGGTGGGAGAGACGCTCGAGGCGAAGGTGCCCTTCGACGAGGAGGCCATCGCGGCAGCCCTCGGCGACGAGGCCCGGGGTCGTCGCCACCTGCCCGGGTATCGCGTGCGCGCCGAGCAGATCCGCCTGGCGCGCCGCTTCGTCCGGAACCTTCAGCAGGGAGGCCTGCTGCTGCTCGAAGGCGGCACCGGGGTGGGGAAGTCGCTGGCCTACCTGGCGGCCGCCATTCCCTTCGCGGCCCAGCGCGCTGACGCCGGCGAGCGCGGCCCGATCGCCATCTCGACGCGGACCAAGCTCCTGCAGGACCAGCTCCTCGGCAAGGACATCCCGGCCGCGGCCCGGCTGCTCGGTCATCCGGAGCTTCGGGCGTTGTCCATCAAGGGTCGGGCCAACTACGTGTGCGCGCGGCGCCTGGAGGCGACCCTGGCCGACGGACGCGCGCCGGGCCTCTTTCCCCAGGAGAGACTGGCTCCAGCGGCGCTGTTCTGCTGCGCGCGGACCCGCCCGTACGGCGAGGTGGGAGCGCTCCCCGCCGCCCTGCTGCGGCGCTTTCCGCCTCTGCGCGAGCTGCTGCGGCGCTCGGTCTCGGCGCGTCCCGAGCAATGCACCCGCGAGCAATGCGCCACCCAGAAGGGCTGCGCCTTTGGCCGCCGCCGTGCCGCTCTGGGACGGGCGCACCTGCTGGTGGCGAACCACGACCTGCTGCTGCGCTGGCCGCCGGACTATCCCCGCTTCGCCCACGCCATCGTCGACGAGGCCCAGGAGCTGCCGGACATCGCCGACGAGGTCTACGCCACCTCGGTGCGGCCCCAGGAGATCCTCGAGCGATTCGACGAGATCTTCGGGCGACCCGGCGAGCGCGGGGAGGCGCTGCTGCCTGGCCCCGTCCGCCGCCACCTCACCCGGGACGCACGCTCCTGGCGCCGCGCGCTGCATCAGGATCTGGCCGCCCTGGGCCGCCACGCGGCCGAGGCGGCCGAGTTCGGCGAGGTCGAGCTGCCCTCGGTGCTGGGGCCGCACTGGCAGAGCGCCGGAGACCTGTCGGGCATCGCGGCCGACCATCTCGATCTCGTCTGCGACGCGATCGAGCAGCGCCTGGCCGAAGCGGGTGAGGAGACGGGCATGGCCCTGGATCGCGCGCGGGAGGAGCTGCGGGCCGCAGCGCGTGGTCTGCGCCTGCCCTTCCTGGGCCCGACGCAGGAGCAGGTGGCCGGCTTCGAGAGTCTCGAGGCCCCCTTCGACCGCTGGCGTCTGGTGGTGCGATCGGTGGATCCCTCCGAAGCATTCCACGCCGGCTTCCTGGAGCGGCTCGAATCCTTCTCGGGGGTCTCGGCGAGCCTCTTCGTGGGGGGGGATGCGTTCGCGGCACTGGGGGAGCTGGGCATCGAGGAGCATCCGGGCGCGGCCGTCGAGCGGGACTCGGTGCCGAGCCCCTTCCCCTACGAGCGACACATGCGCGTGGTGGCGCTCGAGAGCGCGGGCGACCTGGTGGCCGAAACCGCGGAGGTGCTCGCCGATCTGGCCCTGCGGCTGCGGGGCCGGACCCTGGGCCTGTTCACGAGTCTGCGACGCATGCACGAGGTGGCGGCACTGCTCTCGGCGCGGCTGCGGGGCGAGGGCATCGAGGTCCTGGCGCCCCGCCGGGCCAGCGACGACCCCCGCGCCCTGGTCGAGCGCTTCACCCTGGGCTCAGCGGTCCTGCTGGGGGC
>JBDLIK010000306.1:0-4795 GCA_039714895.1 Myxococcota bacterium
CGGTTGGGCATCCCCTGCCGCTGCGAGCGCTGTTCAGGTCCCGGTGCGAAGCGCGGGACCCACGACGCCGCCGGCCGAAGAGGCGATCGAAGAGCCCGCCCTCGCGGAGCCTCCCGAACTCGAAGCCGCCGAGCAGATCCTCGAAGTCGACTCCGGTGAAGAGGTCCTCGGGGCATACCGCAAGGGACATGCCGACGAAGGCGCTGCTTGTGGGGATCCGCCCCGGCAGCCGAGGAGATATGCCTCAGCGCTCCTCGAGATGGGTCAAGTCGCCCCGCCCATCTCCTCTCTGCATCGCGCTCCCTTGCGCATCGCCTCATAGCGGCCCTTGGGGAGTCGGTCTGCGGCTTGCAAGACTTCCGACTGGGCGCGTATGGCGCAAATCCGACATGGAGCGCGCCAAGGCGAGGAGATCTGCCATGGGCCGGACGGTCTTCACCAGAGCCAATCTCCTGGATGGCAGGAGCCCGGCCCGCCCCGATGCGGCGGTCATCGTGGAAGGAGAACGGATCACGCGCGTCTGCACCCACGGCAGCTTCAACGCCGCCCCGGGAGACCGCGTGCTCGACCTGGCAGGCAAGACCCTGATGCCCGGGATGCACAGCTGCCACTTCCACGCCAGCTATCACGACTACTCGCTCGAGATTTTCCCCCTCGGCATCGACAAGCCTCCGGGGGTCCTGATCCTCCGGGCAGCCCGGGCCGTTCGCCAGGCGCTCGAGAGCGGCTTCACCTCCATCGTCGGCGCCGGAGGCGGCGACGACATCGACGCCCAGCTCAAGCTCGCCGTCGAGGACGGCATCATTCCCGGCCCGAGAATCATGGCCGGCAGCCGCGACTTCGGTACCAGGGGCGGGTACATCGACCTCGCCAACTGGTGGTGGCGGCTGGGCAACGTCGGGGCCGCCCGCCTGCTGAGCGGTCCCGAGGAGTTCCGAGCTGCGGCGCGGGACGAGATCAAGCGCGGAGCCGAGATCCTCAAGCTCTACGTGACCGGAGGCCATGGAAACGTGCGAACCGAAACGTCGGAGTTCAGCAGGGACGAGCTCCAGGCGGTGGTGCGCGCGGCCCACGAGCGCGGGAAGAAGGTGCGAGCGCACTGCGCCTGGAAGCGCGAGATCCTGGAGTGCATCGAGCTGGGGGTGGACGTGATCGACCACGGCGACGAGATCGATACCGAGTGTATCGAAGCCATGGGCGAAGCCGGCACGTTCCTCGTCCCCAGTGCCCTCTTCCTCGATAGGCTGCTCGCTCTCGAGGATCTCCGCGATCCCGAGACCGCGCCGCTGGTCGACGCTACCGAGCGGGAGCTCGAGAACGTCCTCCGGCGGGTCCCGGAGGCCAACGAGGCCGGCGTCAAGATCGTACTCGGCGACGACTACGGCACCATCGTGCTCCCCCACGGAACCTATGCGGACGAGCTCGCGTTCTACGTCAAACGCGTGGGCATTCCGCCGCTGGAGGTGATCCGCTGGGCCACGCTCCACGGTGCGGAGCTCGCCGGCATGGGAGAGCAGCTCGGCACGGTGGACGAGGGCAAGCTCGCGGACCTTCTGGTGGTGGATGGGGATCCGAGCATCGACATCACGCTGCTCACCAAGCGTGAGAACCTCGTGGCGATCATGAAGGGTGGCGATTTCGTGAAGGACGAGATGAGAGGCTGAACCCGCCGTGGAGCTTCACACTCGGGAATGGGGCCGAGGCGAAACGCTGATCGCGCTGCATCCGCTCGCCCTCGAGTCCTCGGCCTTCGAGGGACTGGCGGTGTCGCTGGCAAAGAGAGGAAAGCGCACGGTCGCCATCGACCTTCCCGGCTTCGGACGGACTCCCGCGCCCCGTGGGCCGCTGACACCGGCGGTCCTCGCGGCACCCGTGGTCGAGTTCGCGCAAGGCCTCGACCCGCCTCCCATGATCCTCGGCGTCTCCCTGGGGGCTCGGGTCGCCTTGGAAGCCGTGCTGCGTGCTCCGGAGGCATTCCGGTCGGCGATCGTGATCTCGCCCTACCTGCCCTGGAAGCGCCGTCGGCAGCTGCTCGGCTACGCCCGGTACATCGATCCCGAGCGGGCGGAGAAGCTTCCGATCGAGCGGATCTGGCCGCTCCTCAGGGGGCTCGCCGAGGGCGTCCAGCGCATCCCCTACGTCCGGGACGATGCCATCCTGCGGGCGGGCGTGCGCCTGATCTACTACGCGTCCTGCCCCGCCACGCGCGCGAGCATCCTCTCCGCAGCCCGCGAACTCGCACTCGAGCCCGCGTTCGGCCCCGAAGGATTCTGGCCCCGCCTGGCCACCCTCCGGGTGCCGACCGCCTTCGTGTGGGGAGAGAAGGATCGACTGGTTCCCTACGCCTTCGCCCCCCACGTCCTTCGCACTCTTCCGCACGCGCTGCATCGGGTGGTTCGTTGCTGCGGTCACGCCCCCTACGGTGCGCACGATCGCTGCCTGGTGCATGCGGTGGAATCAGCCCTGGGTGAGCTCGAGGCGACTGCAGCGCCGCCGGGCGCGGCTCCCGGCGCCTCGTCTGTGAACCCACAGGGTTTCGTCCCCGCGCCGTGCCTCGTCGGATTGAGTTGAGGCCGGGTGGCGAGAGGGCCGAGGCGCGACGGCTCCTGATCAGCCGGGCGGTGCGGTGGAGCACGTCCGTCGGCCTCTGGTCCCGGGCTCGCGCGGGGTTGATCCGGGTCATCGCGCGGGTCGGGTCTTGACCGCAGACGCAGATCGCGGGATCGTCCAGATCGAGGAGCTGGACGCTCCTTCAAGCCCGGCGCGGCGAAGCCGGACACGGTGCACCATGGGACCCGACGAGGTTAGACAGCAGGTTCTCGGCGATCACCAGGAGCTGCGGGGTATGCTCCGCGATGTTGAGGAGATGGTCGACCGCTTCCAGGAGGGGGATGCGGGCGGAGCGAGAAGCCTGCGCGAGCGGGGCCTCGGCCTGTACGAGCGGCTCGCCGCCCACCTGGAGCTGGAGGATTCTGTCCTCGCGCCGGCCTTGCGGGCCTCCGGTGCCGCGGGAGAGAGAGCCGCCGAACGGCTGGCGCACGAGCACCGGGAGCAGCGGGAGCTGCTCAAGTACCTGTTGGAGAGGCTCCGCGAACAGACCCGCCCCACCGTCCTCGTCGCACGGGAGCTCCGGAGCTTCATCGACTACGTGCGCATGGACATGGAGCACGAGGAGAGCACGCTGCTCTCCGAGGAACTTCTCGGGCAGCGGGAGGCGAGCGGATAGCTGGGGGGAGTCGCCCCGGCCCCAAGCGTTCGGCAAAAGGAGTGAGCTGATCGGGACTCCGGAAGAGGATTGGACCTCGAACCAGGCGCATCAGCTCTCGGATCGCATCCTCGCGGAGACGTGGATCGGCCGATCGGATCTCTTGCAGCAGAGCGGCCCGAAAGCGACCGAGACCCTCGTTTCCCCGCACGCCCCGAAGCGTCCACCGTCGTCAGGTTCGGCAGGTGCGTCCGACACCGGATGACCATGGGCGGGGGAAGCGCGTTGCCCGGGGGTTGCGTGGAGCAGGAGCTTCGGGAGCGGCGACTCCTGGAGCCACCGGTTGTAGGCGACCACCACCTCGTGCCAGGCCGAAGCATCCTCAGAGCGGAACCCCCCAGTCCGTCAGCACGCTGCGCAGGCGCTCCACGTCCACGCCGGTCGCCGGCACGTCGTCGTCGCAGATCTGCCGCGCGGCCGCCGCCACGGCCTGCCCCTCCAGCATGCAGGGTCCGATCACGCGAACCGAGCCGAAGGCCGCGCTGTCGGCGGAGAGGCAGCGCCCGGCCACCAGGAGGTTGGCGAAGCCGCGGGGCAGCAGGCAGCGGAAAGGGATCGCGTAGGAGGCCCCCGCCTCGAGGAACGACCAGGAAGTGAGCCCGCCTTCCACGTGGCGTTCCACGGGCCACGCGCAGCGGCCGATGCCGTCCTCGAAGTCGCGGGCGCCCAGCACGTCGTCCTCGCGGAGCACGTACTCGCCCACGATCTTGCGCGTCTCCCGTACCCCCAGACGAGAGGCGGTATCGGCAAGGAAGGAGTCGGCGAAGCCAGGAACTCGGCGCTTCACGAACTCCGAGAGGCGCACGGCCTGGGCGCGGCCCTCCAGCTCCGCGAAGCTGAGCTCCTCTTCCACCGCGGCGTCCACGGGCCGTCCGGCGAACTCGACCCGGGAGAGCGCCACCAGCACTTCGCCGGGACGTCCGGTGGGGATCAGGTTGCCGCTGCGCCGCGGAAGACGCTCCGTCTCGAAGTGCGACTCCAGGATGTGGGGAAGCTCGGCGATCGAGGCCACCGCCTTGCCCACGTCGACGTTCTGCATGGTGAACATCATCGAGGGGTACTGCAGCGTCTCTCTCTGGAGGGTCTCTGCCCCCGCCAGCCGCGAAAGGACGGCGTCGCCGCTGGCGTCGACGTAGACGCGAGCCCGCAGCGCGATCCGACCGCCGCGGGTGTCCACGGCCACGCCCCGAATCACCCCGTCCTCGGCCACCACGTGGGTGAGCCGCGAGTGCAGCCGCACCCGCAACCCAGCCTCCTTGCGCACCAGCTCCTCCAGCAGGTGCTTGACCCCCATGGGCACGTAGGGCAGCACGGCGGTGTCGTGGTAGGGGATCGGTCCGATGGCGTGGCCACGGGCGAGCAGGCTCTGGGCCATCTCCAGCGGCAGTCCGCCCACGGTGGGAACCAGCGTGCTGTTGGGCCCTTTCACGTAGAACCCGCAGTACGTTCCCACGCAGCCGCCGGTGCTCATCCCACCCAGGTGGGGCATCTCCTCCACCAGGCCGGTGCGCAAGCCAAGCCGGGCACCGC
>JBDLIK010000307.1:0-4766 GCA_039714895.1 Myxococcota bacterium
CGGGGCGACCTGCGCGGGCGCCGCCGCCCGCCTGGTGGGCGTGATCGCCTGGGAGACCCTCGCCCGGGCGATCCGAGACGAGCTGGAGCCCCTCGGCGCGGCGGAGGTGACGGAGAACCTCGATCGCGCCCGCCACGCCTACGGGCGCTTCGATGCCGAGGCGGGCTGCGTGCAGGAGGGGGAGGATCTGGAGCGGAGCGCCGACGCGGGGCCGGACTGGATCGACCTCCCCCTCGACCCCGCGCGGGTCGCCGCACCCGACATCCATGCCCGCGCGACCAGCCTGCAGGTGAGAACGGGCCTGTGGCGCACGATGCGGCCGATCATCGACCATGATCACTGCCACCGCTGCACGTGGATCTGCACCACCCTGTGCCCCGACGGCGCGATCCACACCGACGCCGAGGGCCGCCCGGAGATCGACTACGACCACTGCAAGGGCTGCCTCGTGTGCGCGGCGGTCTGCCCGCCCCACGCCATCGGCGCGATCCCCGAGCGCGAGGCCGCTGCTCCTCGCGACGCGGAGCAGCCCGCGTGAGCCGGCAGCTGCTCACGGGCAACGGGGCCGCGGCGTGGGGTGCGCGGCTGGCGGGTGTCGACTACGTGCCGGCCTTTCCCATCACGCCCCAGACGGAGATCATCGAGACCCTCGGGAGGTGGATCGAGGCGGGCGAGCTCGACGCCCGCCTCGTCACCCTGGACTCCGAGCACTCCATGGTGACGGCGGCGGGGGCGGCCGCGGCCACCGGGGTGCGTGTCTTCACGGCGACCTCGAGCCAGGGCCTGCTGTACGCGATGGAGATGATCTACACCGTGGCGGGCTGGCGCGCACCCTTCGTCCTGGTGAACGTGTCGCGCGGCCTCGCCGCCCCGATCACCCTCGAGCCGGACCACAACGACGTGCTCGCCGCTCGGGACTCGGGCTTCCTGCAGATCCACTGCGCGACCTGCCAGGAGGTGCTCGACGGTGTGCTGATCGCCCACCGCCTGGGCGAGGACGAGCGTGTGCGCCTGCCCGTGATCGTGAACCTCGACGGCTTCCATCTCTCGTTCACCCGCGAGCCGGTGGAGGTGCCCGATGCGGCGGCGGCAGACCGCTTCCTTCCGCCCTTCGATCCACGCGGCATTGCGTTCCGGGCCAGCCAGCCTGTCAGCCAGGCCGTCGCGGTGCTCGGCGGCGGGCCCTACTCCTACTTCCGCTACGAGATGCACCGGGCAGCGGAGCATGCCCTCGAGGCCTACGAAGAGGTCGCCGGGGACTTCGCCGAGCACTTCGGGCGCGAGTACGGGCCGCTCGAGGTGTATCGCGGCGAAGACGCGGAGATCGTCTTCGTGATGATGGGCTCCTTCGCGACCAAGGCCCGGGTCGCGGTGGACCACCTGCGCGAGGCCGGCCAGGCCATCGGCCTCGTGCGTCCGCGCCTGCTGCGCCCCTGGCCCGCCGCCGCGCTCCGCCGCGCCCTGGCGGGCAAGCGGGGGGTTGCGGTGATCGACCAGAACCTCTCCATGGGCAAGGGTGGCGTGCTCCATGCGGAGCTCGCCTCCTCGCTCTACGGTGAGCCCGAATCGCCCCCGATCCTGGCGAGCTTCGTCGGGGGGCTCGGCGGGCGCGACATCCGGCTCGAGGAGTTCGTCGGGATCGCGGAGGCGACCCGCCGGGCGGTCGAAGAGGGACGGGCACCGGCCCCGCGCCTGCTCTACACGCGCGAGGAGCTGCGTGAGGTGCGCAAGCTCCAGGGCATCGCCATCGCGGAGCGGGACGAGACGGGCGCCTCCCGCGCGCCGGCCGACGGCGCAGGGTCGCCATGAGCGAGAGGCGCTTCCAGAGCATCAAGGACCTTCCCTCCACCCATCTGCTCGGCGGTGGCACCGCCATGTGCGCGGGCTGCGGCGGGCTCGGGGCGGTGAGCGAGCTCTACGACGTGCTCGGCGAGAACACGGTCTTCGTGAACGCGGCCGGCTGCATGACCCTGCTCTCCGTCTATCCCTTCACGCCGTTTCGCGGCTCGTGGCTCTACACCGCCATGGCCTCTGCCCCAGCCGGCGCCCAGGGCGTGCGCGACGCTCTCGATGTGCTGATCCGCAAGGGACGCATCCCGCCGGAGGAGGACCTCCAGGTGGTGACCCTGACGGGCGACGGAGCAGCCTACGGGATGGGGCTCTCGTCCACCTCCGGCGCCATCGATCGCAGCCTCGACTTCCTGTACGTCTGCTACGACAACGAGGGCTACGCGAATACCGGCCAGCAGACCTCGAGCGCCACTCCCCTCGGCGCCCACACGGCGACGGATACGGGCAGCGAGGGCGCCCACTTCCTCAAGAAGGACCTCTTCGGCATCTGGGTCGCGAACCGCCCCGCCTACGCGGCCACGGTGATCGCCGCCGAGCCCCTCGACCTCGCCCGCAAGATCGAGAAGGCTCGCGGCCTGCACGGGCCCCGCTTGATTCTCGCGCTGGCGCCCTGCCCGACCGGCTGGGAGTTCGAGCCCCAGGACTCGGTGGAGATTGGCCGCCTGGCCGTGCGCACGGGCATCTGGCCCCTGAAGGAGTACGTCGATGGGCAGGTCGTGCACACGAAGGTCCGACGGCCGCGCCTGCCCGTCGAGCGCTACCTCGAGCGCCAGGGCCGCTTCGCGCACCTCTTCCGGCCCGAGCGCAACCAGGCACTGCTGGCGCGTATCCAGGCCCGGGTGGATGCCTACTGGGAGGGCATCGGGTGAGCGGCGCGGGCCGTAGCTACCGGCATCGGGGTGGGGACGTCCCGCTCCTCGGTCTCACCATCCCCGAGCACTTCGCGCAGGTGGCGCGGCGCTTCGCGGACCGGGAGGCCGTCGTGGCGGGGCCCCAGGGCCTGCGCCTGCGCTACGCGGAGCTCGCCGCCCGGGTGGACGAGGTGGCGCGCGGGCTCGTGGCCGTCGGCTTCGGGCCGGGCGATCGCGTCGGCGTGTGGTCGACGAACAATCTCGAATGGCTGCTCCTCCAGCTCGCCACCGCCCGCGTCGGGGTGGTGCTCGTGAACCTGAACCCCGCCTACCGGCCCCCGGAGCTCGAGTACGCGCTGCAGCGCTCCGAGGTGCACGGGCTGTTGACCATCCCGCGCTTCCGGATCAGCGACTACGTGGGGAGCTTGCGTGGCCTGCTACCGGAGCTCGAGGATCACGCCCCGGACGCCCTCTCGAGCCAGCGGTTCCCTCGGCTTCGCCGCGTGATCGTCTGGGACCCGGCGGACCCCGGGGCCACCGCGCGCCCTGCGCGCGGCTTCACCCTCTGGTCGGAGCTCCTCGAGGCCGGTGGCGCCATCCCTCCCGAGCGGCTCGACCGCATCACCGCCTCCCTCGACCCCGACGACCCCATCAACATCCAGTACACCTCCGGCACCACGGGCTTCCCCAAGGCAGTGGTGCTCACCCATCACAACATCCTGAACAACGCCTGGTTCGCCGCGCGAGCCATGCACTTCACGGAGCAGGACCGGCTCTGCATCCCGGTGCCCTTCTACCACTGCTTCGGAATGGTCCTCGCCAACCTGCTCTGCGTCTCGGTGGGCGCCTGCGCGGTGATCGCCTGCGAGCACTTCGATCCCGAAGCCGTGCTGCAGGCCATCGAGTCCGAGCGCTGCACCGCCCTGCACGGCGTCCCCACCATGTTCATCGCCGAGCTCGAGCACCCGGACTTCGCCCGCTTCGACCTCTCGAGTCTGCGCACCGGGATCATGGCGGGCGCACCTTGCCCGCCTGCACTCATGGAGCGGGTGATGGGGCAGATGCACTGCCCCGAGATCCTGATCGGCTACGGGGAGACCGAAGCCTCTCCCCTCACGCACCTCACCTCCCGCAACGACACCCTCGAGCGCCGCGCCCGGACGGTGGGCACCAACCTGCCGCACCAGGAGGTCAAGGTGGTGGACGTCGCGACCGGTGCCACGCAGCCGCTCGGCGAGGTGGGCGAGATCTGCTTCCGCGGTCACCACGTGATGCGGGGATACTACGCGGACGAGGAGGCCACCCGCGGCGCCGTGGACGAGCGTGGCTGGCTCCACTCGGGCGACCTCGGACACATGGACGCCGACGGCTACGTGGCCATCACCGGGCGACTCAAGGAGATGATCATCCGCGGCGGCGAGAACCTGTATCCCGCGGAGATCGAGCAGGCGATCTTCTCCCACCCCAAGGTGGCTCAGGTGGCGGTCTTCGGGCTGCCGGATCCCCGCTACGGCGAGACGGTGGCAGCCTGGATCCAGCTCCACGCGGGCCACTCGGCCAGCGAGGAAGAGATCCGCCAGTACTGCAAGGAGCGGATGGCCCACTTCAAGGTGCCCAGCACGATCCGCTTCGTGGAGGAGTTCCCGATGACGGTGACTGGGAAGGTCCAGAAGTTCCGCATGCGAGAGATCATGGAGACAGAGCAGCAGTGACGCTCCAGGGCCGTCGGCAGGCCCCTGGTTCTGCGCCATACTGTTTGTTGAAGCGAGCCCAAGGAGGAGACCCTCGTGCCCCCCATCACCGGTGGCGATCTCGTCGCGCGCATGCTCCAGGCCGAAGGCGTCGAGGTCGTCTTCGGCATCATCGATGGCAGCTACTTCGGGCTCACCTCGAGCCTCGCTGAGCATGGGATCCGGCTGATCTCGCCGCGACACGAGAGCTCGGCGGCCCACATGGCCGGGGCCTACGCACGGCTCACCGGGCGGATCGGCGTCTGCATCGCGAGCAATGGCCCCGGGGCCGCGAACATCCTACCGGGCATCGCGGTGGAGAACGGCGAGGGCA
>JBDLIK010000308.1:0-4765 GCA_039714895.1 Myxococcota bacterium
AGTGAGGCAGAAGGAGGCGTGGACATGAGAGTTCGCATCGTCCGATGGGACGCGTCCGCCTCCGGCCTCGCACGCCGCTGAGGATTCCCACGCCTCCCTCACCGCTCCGGTGAGTCCAGGCAGGCTTTTCCCAGCAGCTGTATCCGGTCCCTGCGATGCCCCTCGCGGCGTCTCCCATCGCGCACGTCACGGTTCGCGAATCGTGTGTTCCGCGTCAGGGAGAAGTGCCGTGGGAAAGCGAGACAAGAAGCGAAGGGAGTGGCTCGCCCGCAAGGGAGACCACGAGCGCCGTGCGCTCTACCAGCGGGCCGCCCGGCTGCGCAAGGCCGCGGCCGAGCCCGCGCGCCGGCGTCGAAAGGGTCCGTCCTTCGGAGAGGACGAGGAGGGCGGCTTCGAGAGGCTCGGCCGGCGCCGCTCGGGTTCCCTCGAGGAGTGGGTGGAACGGCTGCGCGCCGAGGAGGCTCCCGGCTCGGGGGCTCCCCAGGAGCCGGAGCTCGTCGAGGCGACGACGGACGGAACGGTCATCTGGCTGGGACCGGGCCGCGCACGCGTGCTCCTCGATGCGGGCGGGGAGCTCGAGTGCCTGCTGTGTCCCGAGATTGCCGTCACCCAGCGCAGTGATCTCGCGGTCGGAGATCGGGTGGCCGTATCCGAGACCGAGGAGGTTGCCCGGGTGGAAGCGGTGCTGGCGCGTCGGACCGCCCTCTCGCGACTCGACCCCGGCGGGGGCCGCCCCATCGAGCGGGTCATCGCCGCCAACGTGGACGCGGTGGTGGTGGTGGTGGCCACGAGGACGCCGCCCCTGCGCCGGCGTCTGGTGGACCGCTTCCTGGTCGCCGTGGAGCGGGGCGGAGCGCGACCGATCCTCTGTCTCGCGAAGATCGACCTGCTCGAATCCGAGCCCGCCCTCGATGAGCTGCTGGAGACGCTCGGCCCCTACCGCGAGCTGGGGATTCCCGTGCTGGCCTGCTCCTCGGTGTCGGGTCGGGGTCTGCCGGAGCTGCGTGCTGCGCTCGCCGGGCGCACCTGCGTGCTGGTGGGGCAGAGCGGGGTGGGGAAGTCCTCGCTGCTCAATGCTCTCGACCCGCGGCTCGGCCTCGAGACCCGGGAGATCAGCCAGAGCGTGGGCAAGGGGCGCCATACGACCACGGCCTCGGAGCTGCTCCGTCTGGAGGGGGACATCCGGGTCATCGACACCCCCGGGATCCGGGAGTTCGGGCTCTTCGACCTGACGCGAGAGGAGCTGCGCTGGTACTTCCACGAGTTCGACGCTCCGGCGCAGAGCTGTCGCTTCGGCGACTGCTCCCACGTGCACGAGCCCGACTGCGGGGTGCGGGAGGCGGTCGCCGCGGGTGGGGTCGCCGAGGCGCGCTACGACAGCTATCAGCGGCTGCTGGCTTCGATCCCGGAGGCGAGCCGTTGACCGGGCCGCCCGGGGCGATGAGGTTCGGTCCGGCGGCGCTTCAGGGGCCCCTCGCCCCAGGGCGGCTACAATGCCCCCCCGCCGCCGGCCCCCCCCCCGGCCAGGTGGACCATCAGGAGGGAGAATGGCTGAGGAGCTGCTGATCGCGGTCTTCGTGGACTACGAAAACCTGGCGATCGGGGTCCGGGACGTGAAGAAGGGCGAGCTCAAGATGGAGCTCGTGTTGAAGCGGCTGCTGGAGAAGGGGCGCATCGTCTTCAAGAAGGCCTACGGGGACTGGAACGAGTACCGCGCCGCGGTGCGCGACCTGCACTCCCAGGGCGTCGCCATGATGGACATTCCCAGGGGCCGGATCTCCGGCAAGAACAGCGCCGACATCCACATGGTCGTGGACGCCCTCGACCTCTGCTACGCGAAGCAGCACATCGACATCTTCGCCCTGCTCTCGGGGGACAGCGACTTCTCCCCCCTCGTCTCGAAGCTCAAGGAGAACAACAAGCGCGTCATCGGGTGCGGGGTGAAGAGCTCCACCTCGGATCTCCTGGTGGCCAGCTGCGACGAGTTCATCTACTACGACGACCTGGTCCGGGTGGCCGAGAGTTCCCCCAAGCCGCGCCGCTCCCGCAAGGGATCGGCAAACGGCAAGAAGAACGAGGCCCTCGAGCGGATCGTCGAGATCGTCCGTTCCCTCGGCCGGGACTACGACACCGTGTGGGGATCGATGGTCAAGCAGACCATCAAGCGGGTCTACCCCGGCTTCAACGAGGACTACTACGGCTACGCGTCCTTCAACGCGCTGTTGGAGAGCGCGAGAGACCAGGGACTCGTGGAGCTCGACTACGACGCCGAGCGGGGCAACTACATGGTCCGCACCAGCGGCCGCTGAGTCGAGTAGGGGGCAGCGGGATCACCCGCGTCGTGGGTTCGATGAGGCGGCTGTGGCCGACCCCGTCAGCGGAGAGGAGGCCGCGAGCCTGCGTTCTTCTCGGACGCGACTCGCTGGGGCGGCCAGGGCGCTGAACGCTGTTCACACGAGGATCGCCGGCCGGCCCCGCCGACCCCGCGCTGCCCTCCCGCAGCGTCGGCAGGTCTTCCCGGCTGGCACGCCGAGCTGCACTCCAGTACGAGAAGGCTCCCGGCGATCTGCGGTACCCTCCTCTGCTGCATGAGCCCTGCAGATCGTCGGCTCGCCGCGATCAGACCCCTTCCGCGAACAGGTGGAGCTCCCAGTCGGTCACGGTCTGGTCGAACAGGTGCAGCTGCCAGCGGCGATCCGAGACGAAGCCGTCGACGAAGGGCTCGCCGAGGAGCTCGCGCGCCACCTTCGAGCTCTCGAACTGATCGATCGCGGCGGTGAAGGTCCGCGGGAACTGGGGCCCTATCGGAGTGAGGGAGGTTCCCAGACTTCAGGTCTCCGTGGACCCAGACGGGTGGGCGGTGCCACGCGGGTGCCTGGAGGTCTGCTTCCCAGGCGGCCGTCGCCGCGTCGGTGTCGACCTCGTCGGCATGCATCTTGCCAGCGGGCATGCACCTTTCGCTTTCGGCAAATTGGCAGGTGTTCTGGCGGACTTGGGGGCGAAGTACGGGGGCGCGAGAACGACACCAACTCCGCCCACGAAGTCGCCGATCTGTCCCAAGGCCTCGCGCTCCCTATCCCGCCGCCCGAGTCCTCCTCTCGGAGAGGCTACCAGACCTTCGCTGTTGTCTCGGCCGCCCCCACACCGTGCAGGGAGCTGAGGGGATGCTTGGTCCGGCAGGCCGGCAGCCCCTTGGGGAAAGGAGGGAAGCGTGCGGAGGATGCTAGGCCGCATCTTTCAACAGACCGTGGCATACAGGAGACCCGCACTCGCGATCGCCGCGGCCCTCGGCCTCGGATGCGCCGACGGGTCGACCGAGATCGACGCGACGCAGCCGCCAGAGAGACGCTGACGACTGTGTAGGGAAGCAACGAAGACGTGAGACTCGTGACCGTTCTGATCCTGATGGCCGTCGCGGGGGCTGCGGCAGGAGCGACCTTTCTCTACTCCGGTCTGGCCGACGTCGCGGCGACTTCGCCGCACTGGGCCGTTACCGAGTGGATTCTCTCGAGCACGATGGAGCGCGCAGTGGAGCGGCACGCAGAGAAGGTCCAGGTCCCCGGCTTCCTCGACGACAGAGCCCGCGTGCGCGGGGGAGCGGCGGCCTACCAAGACATGTGCGCCGTCTGCCACGGGGCACCGGGCGTGGAGCCCGAGGTCATCGCCGCTGGCCTCAACCCGCGGCCTCCCGATCTGTCGGAGCGGGCTGAGGAGTGGAGCGCCGCCGAGCTCTTCTGGATCACGAAGCACGGTATCCGGATGACGGGGATGCCGGCTTTCGGGCCGACACACTCCGACGAGGAGTTGTGGGAGGTCGTGGCGCTCGTCGGGAGGCTGCCCCGCCTTTCGCGCGGCGAGTACAGGGGGCTCGTTGCTTCGCACGCTGCGAGGGAGAGCGGTCACTCGCATGCGGCCGAGCACGCATCGGGTCACAGCCACGCCCCCCACCACCCCTAAAGGCGTCGCCGAAGATCCGCGATTGCCCGCTCGATCGACGGGAATGTCAGCGCCGGGACATCGCGTAGCGGGAACCATCGCGCTTCGTCGATGAAGGCAACACCGGCGCGAGGGTCGCCGGCCACCGCGCTGCACTCATACACGATCACGACGATCGTCCCATCTGCGAATTGCTCCTCGTACACACCGACGAGGGATCCCAGTTCTACGTCAACGCGCAGCTCGCGCCTGCACTCGCGCACGAGCGCCGATGCGACCGTGTCTCCGGCGTTCAGGAATCCGCCGGGCGCGTCCCAGGTACCCTTCTTCGGTTCGACCGCGCGGCGGCCGAGCAGGATCTCGGCACCTGCGGCGTCGCGGCGGACGACGGGCGCTTCAACCGACGCCTTCAGGTTCTGCCAGAGCACGAACCCACACGACGCGCACACGGGGTGCATCACGTCGGGCTGATCGACCGGCCGCATCTCCAGCGCGCCGGCACAACGCGGGCAGAAGCTCAGCTCCGGCACCTGCTGATCTTATCGCCGCGGTGCATCGCGGCTAGTCAGGATGGCCACCAGGGGACATCCATCCTCTCAACGAAGAGAGCCTCCGGCAGAGGTGGTTGTTGATCTCGGGTTCCCGCGGGGCCAGACTGGCGGCGGGGCGGAAGGGGGACGGCCGTGGGCTTCCTCGAGACCATCGCGAAGGCGAAGACCTTCCTCCGGGAGCATGGCCGCGTCTCGCCGCGCGCGGCCACCTGCTGCACGTCCACCAGCTCCTCGACGAGGTCTTCGAGAGCGCCGTCGTCGAGCCCGAACTCGCGCTG
>JBDLIK010000309.1:0-4763 GCA_039714895.1 Myxococcota bacterium
TCAGTTTCGTTTCCGCACCAGCTCAGCATTCTCAGCAACATCCGTACAGAACCGATCAGTTCTCGGGAGGGCGTGGGCGAACATGCAACCACGTAAGCCAGCAGCAAACAAGAAGTTTGTCATCAAGAGCCAGCATTTCTTCGTCCCGGAACTGCAACTAGACGGCAACGGACTTGCGATCGACGCGCAACGGATCCGCGCTGGAGAGGCAGGTTCTCGAGACAACCTCTTCGAACGAGAGCGTTCGTTCCGGACGTTTCCTAGGCGTGATCGCCGCGACCTTCAGCTCGGCAGGCCGGGCAGCCGCCGCCGGAACCTCGCCAGGATCGCGAGACCCGCGAGCTCGAACCCCAGGCCGCAACGTCGTCTCCGGGTCCTCTGCTCGACCTCGACGGCCAGCTCGTCGAGGCCGGAGAGCTCGCCGTCGTTCACCGTCAGTCGCAGGATGTAGCTGCCCGGACTGCCGAAGCTCGCCGTCGTCTCCTCCGCCCCGGCGTCCGAGAAGGCGACCGCCCCAGGACCCGTGACCCGGCTCCAGCTGAGGGAGACGCCGCCGGGGACCGGTACGCCGTCGTCGCTGACGAAGCCGGAGAGCTGCGCACCGTCGCCGAGGGTGAGAGTCAGGTCCGGACCGACCTCGACGCAGGGCGCGCTGTTCCGCACCGGTGTCCCGGAAGGCCACGGGGCCCGCTCGACCTCGAAGGGATCCTGGGAGTCCAACGTCACCGTCACTTCCAACGGTGGGTCATTCTTCTCGATGCTGATGCGGGCCATGTTCGGCTCGGAGAAGGGATTGTCGAACTGCCAGCTGTGGTCGTCCCCCATGATGTAGAGGACGGGCTTGCCCAGATCGGAGGAGGAAGCCTCGAATTGGTCGAAGAAGAGCGTCCGGTTCGAGCTGGGCCCGGCGTGGCCGAAGATCACGGCGGCTCTCACCTGGCCACCCTTCTGCTGGAACTGCAGGTCCACCCAATCGGCGTCCTGCTGCAGACGCGTGGCCCATTCGTCCGCGTCGTGAACGGTTCCACCCACGACGTTGAGACCGATGAAGAGCACCCCCTTCGAGACGAAGGCGAAGTTCTCATGGCGAACGTCCTGGGCTTCCGCGGGCGGCGGCCCGCAGTAGTTCTGCTCGAAGTCCGTGAAGTAGGACTCCCAGAGCTGCCAGGCCGAGTCGGGGTTCGAGCAATCGTTCCATTCGTTGTCGCCGGGTACGATGAAGGTCGGCACGGCGAGCGCACCCAGGATGTCCGAGGTCGTCGAGTAGCCGGACTCGGAGCATTGGCTGCTGCCGGACTTGATGTCGCCCACGTGCACGAAGAACTCCGAGGGGCTGAAGAGGTTGTGATCGTCGACGTAGCCCAGGAAGAGCGGCTCATCCGAGGACGAGTAGGGGATGTCCGCGATCACCGAGAAGGTGATCGGCTGACCCTGGGCCCCGGCTGCGGAGCTGACACCCCACGCGAGCAGCAGCGCCAGGCTGAAGAGAAGGAAGCCCTCCCGAGAGCACCTTTCGAGTTCGCTTCTGCAACAGCTCAGCAACATGGCGATCCGATGAAGCCGACCGGGTCTCGGGCAGGCGTACGCCGCACATACAACTACGTAAGCCGGCAACGAGCAAGAAATTTCTCACCACTAGCCGGCAGGTTCCTCGTCCCAAGAGGGCAACTCTGCGGCAACTCGTCTGCAGCGGACGGGCAGCTTCTCGGGACCAGGTCCGCCTCAAGAGCGGACAGCGAACAGACGGCCAGCTCCGGTGGCCCCCGGCCTCGATTCCCAGGGTTGCGCCTCTGATTCTCCAACTGCATGATTCAGTTCTCCGAACGGAGAATCGACTCCATCCGAGTCGAGAGGCGGGTCGGCACGGCCGGGGGCGCAGGAGTCGAGACGGGCGGCGATACGCGAGAGGCCATCCTCCTGGCGGCGCTCCAGGCATTTGCCGAGAACGGCTTCGAGGGTACGTCGACCCGAGACATCGTGACCCGAGCCGGCGTGAACCACGGGCTCATCCGCTACTACTTCGGTGGCAAGGCCAAGCTGTGGCGGAAGGCCGTCGATCGCGCGTTCGCCGAGCTCGGGAGGGGCGTCACGTCTGTGATGGGCGATGAATCCATCGTCGACGACCGAGAGCGTATCGGCCAGCTCGTTCGCGGCTATGTGCGCTTCGTGGCTCGGAATCCCGAGTTCGTTCGGCTCATGCACGAGGAAGGAAAACGGCGCGGCCCTCGGATGCGCTGGATGGTCGATCGGCACGTGAGGCCGCTCTATGAGGCGATGTCGACCCTGCTCTCGCGGGCGGAAGGCGTTGGCGTTCCGCGCCGCTCGGTCTCCGCCGTCCACTTCTTCTACATCGTTGCCGGTGCGGTGGGGGTCATCTACCACCAGGCCGAGGAATGCAGGCGCCTCTCCGGGATCGATCCCTTCGAGGACTCAGCCATCGAAGCGCACGCCCAGATCGTCGAACACCTGCTCCTCGGACTGCTCGAGGGGGAGGAGCACCATCCAGGAGTTGCACCATGACGAGTCCTGACTTCGACGTCGCCATCGTGGGCTACGGACCCGTCGGGGCGTTCTCGGCGCTCCTTCTGGCCGAGGCGGATCTCCGGGTGGCGATCCTCGAGCGCTCGACCGAGCCTGTGGTCCTGCCACGCGCCATCGGACTGGACGGAGAATCGATGCGTGCGTTCCAGCGGATCGGGCTCAGCGGAGCCATCGACAAGATCCTCCAGCCCCAGAGGGAAAGGGAGGAATACTGCTTCACCGACTCTCGACGCCGTCCCCTGTTCGGCGTGGAGCTTCCCGGCTACGGCCACAACGGCTGGCGGGACAACGCCTTCTTCGATCAGCCGGAGCTCGAAGCCCTGCTGCGCGAGCACGTCGCTCGGAACGATCGCATCGAAGTTCTCTTCGGCCGGGAGGTCGTTGCTCTCGCTCCGTCGCCGCAGAAGGTGGTGCTGTCCCTCGCCCCCGGGTCCGGGGGAGCCGACCGGGAGCTCAGCGCATCCTTCGTCCTCGGCTGCGATGGCGCGTCGAGCTTCGTTCGCTCCGCGCTCGCAATCGACTGGGTGAGCCTGGGCTACGACCAGGACTGGCTCGTCGTCGACATCACCCTGCGACCGGAAGGCAAGCTCCCATTGTCGATGATGCAGGTGTGTGATCCCGAGCGCCTCACCACCTACGTCCCCGCCAGGGACCCGAACCGCCGCTGGGAGTTCCAGGTTCTCGAAGGGGAGACTCGCGAGGAGATGTTGCGCCCGGAAACGATCGAGGCGCTGCTGCAGCCCTGGCTGCCGCCCGAGCACTATGACATCCGGCGCTCAGCGGTGTACCAGTTTCATGCAGCGACCGCAGAGCGTCTGAGGGTGGACCGGATCTTTCTCGCCGGGGATTCTGCCCATCAGACCCCGCCCTTCCTCGGCCAGGGTCTGAACTCGGGATTTCGAGACGCCGTGAACCTCGGCTGGAAGATTCCACTGGTCCATTCCGGCAAGTGCCACGAGCGGCTACTCGACAGCTACGCGGCCGAGAGAGACCTCCACGCGCGAGATCTGGTGGAGCGGGCGGTGGCGATCGGTCAGTTGATGGAGACGCTGGCCGCGAGAGAGGCGGGGCGTCCCGATCCCTATGCATCGGTGGCAAGGCGCGACATCCCCGCTGGCGGACAGGTCGTTCCCCCGCTTCGCGGCGGCCTCCTCGTCGGGAGCCAGATCCGCGAGGGTGGACCCGTGGGAAGGCTCCTCCGCCAGCCCACGGTTCGGCAGTCGGGGCGCTCGCCCTGCCGGCTCGATTCCCTTCTCGGGCGCGGCTTCGCCGTCGTCGGTCGGCAGGAGAGCGACCTTCAACCCGGTCCCGAGGCGAACGCGGTCCTCGATCGCCTGGGTGCGCGCCAGATCTGCCTCGAAGGGATGGAGGTGGTCAAGGGCGAGGGGGACCTTCTCTTCGAGACCCACCCGGTCGCCGTGGTCCGGCCGGATCGGTACGTGTTCGGCGTCGTCGACGAATCCCGGGATCTGGATTCCCTACTGACGGAGCTCGGTCGGCAGCTCCTGCTCCGTTGAAGCAGGGGCTCAGGGCTCCGAGCTCGCGAGAACCTCCCAGCCGACCTCGTCGCTTGCCGTCTCGCCCCCGAGCTCGACAGTCACCTCGAGGGTGTGTGTGCCCTCGCCGAAGAGCGCGCCGTCCACCGGGCAGCGGAGTGTCACTCCGGGGACGGAGTCGAGGCGACCCTCACTCGCACAGCTCTCCAGAAAGCCCGTGAAGTCGGCCCCGTCGAGCGTTGCAGCGAGGAGCGTGGCCGCATCCGCGCCCACGGTGATGAGGGTCAGATCGAACCTCTGCGTCGTCACATAGCTACCTGAAGGGGGCGAGATCAAGAGAGTCGGCTTCTCGACGCCTGCGCGCACGACGAGATTGTCGATCGAGATCGCTCCGAAGGCCGACGGTGTGGGGAACGCCACCGACACCAGGTCGCTGAATGTGTCGTCGAGGAGGAACGTCTCGAAGCCCACGATCCCGTCCGTCACGACATTCGCGCTGACGGTCGTGCCGTCCTCGCGGGTTCCGGCGATCGTCACCCCCGTAGCGAAGGGCCCGAAGCTGCCGAACAGCAAGGGTTCCCCCAGATCCACCGCGGCGAGATCGAAGAGACCTCCGTCGACGGCGTGGAGCGAAACCCGGCAGATGCCGCACTGCGAGACGAAGGCCGTCCCGTTGCTCGGGACACCGCCCGTGTCGGCGACGATCAACGACCCGGGACTCTGGGC
>JBDLIK010000310.1:0-4744 GCA_039714895.1 Myxococcota bacterium
GCGGGGGTGCCCATCGTGGTGGCCGTCAACAAGGTGGACCTCCCAGACGCGCAGCCCTCCCAGGTGCGCCAGCGCCTGATGGAGCACGGGCTCGTCCCCGAGGAGTTCGGCGGCGAGACCCTCTGCGTGGAGGTCTCCGCGGTGAAGAAAACAGGGCTCGACGCCCTGCTCGAGGCGGTGGCCCTGCAGTCCGAGCTCCTCGAGCTCAAGGCCGACCCCACCGTGCGCGCCCAGGGGGTGGTGATCGAGGCGAAGCTCGACAAGGGTCGGGGACCGACGGCCACGGTGCTGGTGCAGGAGGGCACCCTGCAGCGCGGAGACTCGGTGGTGGCGGGCACCGCCTTCGGACGCGTGCGCGCCATGCAGGACGAGCACGGCGCTGACGTCAAGGAGGCGCTGCCCTCGCGCCCGGTCCAGGTGGTGGGTCTCACGGCTGTGCCCGAGGCGGGTCAGGGCTTCCACGCCGTGGAGAGTGAGCGCGAAGCGAAGCAGATCGCCGAGCATCGCAGGGCGGAGCGGCGCAGGCCGGTGGCGGAGACCCGACCCAGGCTCAGCCTGGACGAGATCTTCGCTCGCGCCGAGGAAGGCGGGACCTACGAGCTCCCGGTGGTCCTCAAGGCGGACACGCATGGCTCGGTGGAGGCCGTGAGCGACACGTTGCAGAAGCTCTCCACCGACGCGGTCAAGCTCAATGTGATCCACTCGGGTGTGGGCGCGGTGAGCGAGAGCGACGTCATGCTCGCCAAGGCCAGCGAGGCGATCATCATCGGTTTCCACGTGCGTCCGGACCCTGCCGCCCGCCGTGCCGCCGAGTCCCAGGCCGTGGAGATGCGCCTCTACCAGATCATCTACGAGGTGGTGGACGAGGTCAGAAAGGCGATGGCCGGGCTGCTGCCGCCCACGGTGCACGAAAAGAGTCTGGGCCAGGCGGAGGTCCGGCGGACCTTCACGGTGCCGCGGGTGGGAACAGTGGCGGGCTGCTTCGTCATCGAGGGCATGATCCGCCGCAGCGCCTCCTGCCGTCTGGTCCGTGATGGCGTGCAGGTCCACCAGGGTCGCTTCGCGTCTCTCAAGCGCTTCAAGGATGACGTGCGCGAGGTGCAGAAGGATTTCGAATGCGGGATCGGCATCGAGGCTTTCAACGATGTCAAAGTGGGCGACGTGATCGAGGCCTTCGAGCTGGAGGAGAAGCCGGCGGAGCTCTGACGCGGACCTTCTCCCTCGAATGATCCCGGGGGCCCGGGAGGGCGTCCGAGCCGGAGCCCGGTGATGGTGGTGGGCGTGGCCCTCGTCGAAATCCAGGTGCACGGCTCCCAATCCCTCAAGCAGAAGCGGGGCGTGGTGCGATCGATCTCGTCGCGGGTGCGGCAGCGTTTCAATCTCGCGGTGGCCGAGGTGGGGGGCCAGGGCACGTGGCAGCGAGCGGTCCTCGGCCTGACGACCCTCGGCAACGATGGCGGAACCGTGCGCGGCGTACTGGATCGGGCGGTCCGCTACGTCGAGGAGCTCCACCTGGGCGAGGTGACGGGCTCCGAGGTGGAGCTCCTCTCGCTGCCCCTGGAGGAGTGAACGTGTCCCGCCGCACCGATCGCGTCTCCCAGCAGGTGAGAGTCGAGCTCGCGCGCATCCTGCGAGAGGACAGCACCGATCCGCGCCTGCGCCTGGTCACACTGACCCGGGTCCGGGTCTCCCCGGACCTGGGCAACGCCCAGGTCTCCTGGAGCAGCCTCTCCGGCGATGAAGAGGAGGCCGTGGCGCGGGTCGACGAAGCGCTCGCGAGCGCCAGCGGCTTCTTGCGCCATCGCCTGGCCGAGGCGTTGCCCCTGCGCCGGGTGCCCGCGCTCCACTTCCGCCACGATCCCTCCATGGCGCTCGGAGCCCAGACCCTGGAGGCGCTGCGCAGGGTGAGTCATGACGCGTCGGAGTAGGCGCCTGGCCAAGGAGCGACCCGGGCCCAGCGGATTCCTGGTGGTCGACAAGCCGGCGGGCTGGACGTCCCACGACGTGGTGGATGCGGCGCGAGCCTGGCTGGGGACCCGCCGGGTGGGGCATCTGGGCACGCTCGACCCGCTGGCCACCGGCGCGCTTCCCCTCGCCCTGCGCGACGCCACCAAGCTGATCCCCTACCTGGAGGCCGGGCCGAAGCGCTACCGGGGCATCGTGCGCCTGGGCGAAGAGACCGACACCCTCGACGCCGAGGGGCAGGTGGTCCGGCGTCATCCGGGGCCGCTGCCGGGGGAGGCTGCACTGCGCTCGGCCCTCGAGGGGCTGTGCGGGGACATCGAGCAGGTGCCGCCCATGTACAGCTCGGTGAAGCGGGCAGGGGTTCCCCTCTATCGCCTGGCACGTCGGGGCGAGGTGGTGGAGCGCGAGCCCCGCAAGATCCGCATCGAGCGGCTGGAGCTGTTGGCCTACGACCCTCCGGACGTCGAGATCGACGTGCTCTGCTCGCCGGGCACCTTCGTCCGGGTGCTCGCCGCCGATCTCGGCCGGGAACTCGGCTGCGGGGCCCACGTCCGCACCCTGCGCCGCACGCGCAGCGGGCCCTTCGGCCTGGCGGAGGCCGCCCCGCCCGAGCTGCTCGAGCAGGAGGGCCAGGACGGTCGGCTCCTCACCCGGGTGATCCCTCCGGAACGGGCGCTCGGCTTCCCGAGCCTCACGCTCTCCCGGGAGGAGGTGCGGCGGGTTCGCCACGGGGGTGAAATCGCCGTCCCGCGGGAGGCACGCCTCGCCGTGGGGGACCGCGCTTGCGCCCTCGACGCCGAGGGTACCATGCTGGCCGTGCTCGAAGTCCGGGCGAATCGGCAGCTCCGCCCCCTGCGGGTGCTGGGTTCGGTTGCTGCTCCGGGTTGATTTTGTTAAACCCCACGCGCACTTGGCGGAGGACCGTCATGCCGCCGCTGGGGCGAAGAGGCCCTGGGGCCGCAAGCGCAACGCAATGCAATGCAATGGGATGGCTCGAGGAACGCCTTGGTCGTAGCCGAACGCAAGCGAGACGTGATCCAGTCCTACCAGACCCATGAGGGCGACACCGGCTCGCCTGAGGTTCAGGTGGCGCTCCTCACGGAGCGGATCAACGAGCTGGCCGTGCACTTCAAGACGCACCAGAAGGACCATCACTCCCGTCGGGGCCTGCTCAAGATCGTGAGCCAGCGCCGACGGCTCCTCGACTATCTCCGGCGCTCGGATCTCCCGCGCTACCGTGCTCTGATCCAGCGCCTCGGTCTCCGCCGTTAGGAGGCTCATCCGAGACTCGGGTCAGCCGACGCCGCAAAGCGAATCCGGAGGATTCGCCAGCCGCCCGAGGGACGGGCGGCCGACAGCAAAGAGCGGAGCGACGCGTCGCGCCGCCGCGGAATGTGGGAGTCAGCCATACGCGGAGCCCTGACTCCGCGCATCGCCGATCCCGCATTCCTCCCGCCGCGACCGACGTCGCTCCCGCAAGCTCCGGAAAGCCACTGCGTCCGGAGGGAGATCCATTCATCATGCCCTATTGGTTCGAATCCCAGACCCTGACCCTGGAGGTCGGCGGCCGCCCGCTCCACATCGAAACAGGACGGCTGGCCAAGCAGGCCGCCGGTGCAGCCGTGGTGAGCTACGGCGATACCGTCGTGCTGGTGACCGTCTGCACCGCAGCACCCCGGGAGGGGATCGACTTCTTCCCCCTCACGGTGGACTTCGTGGAGAAGTTCTCGGCCGCCGGAAAGATTCCCGGCGGCTTCTTCAAGCGCGAGGGACGCCTCTCGGACCGCGAGGTCCTGGTGTCGCGCTTCATCGACCGATCCATCCGCCCGCTCTTCGCCGAGGGCTTCCGGGACGAGACCCAGGTGATGGCCACCGTGCTCTCGGCCGACTCGGAGAACCCGCCGGACATTCCGGCCTTCGTGGGTGCCTCCACGGCGCTCCACCTCTCCGAGGTGCCCTTCCTCGGACCGATCGCGGCGGTGCGCATCGCCCAGGTCGAAGGCAGCTGGCTCGTGAACCCCACCTACGAACAGGTGGCCGAGAGCCGCATCGACCTGGTGGTGGCGGGTAGCCGCGAAGCGCTGGTGATGGTCGAAGGGAGTGCCGAGGAGGCCCCCGAGGCCGACATCCTCGAGGCTCTCAAGACGGCCCACGCCGCCATCCTGCCGCTCCTCGACGCTCAGGAGGATCTGCGGTCTCGGGTCGGCAAGACGAAGCTCCAGATGCCCCCGCCCCGCGACCGAAGCCAGCTCGAGAGCCGCGTGCGGGAGAAGGCCGACGGACGCCTGGCCGAGGCCGCGCGCATCCGTGAGAAGCTCGAGCGCTACACGGCCTTCGCCGCCATCGAGAGCGAGGTCAGCGAGGAGCTCGTGGGCGAGGTCCGAAGCGAGCCCATCAGCCTCTCCTCCCTCGGCGACCTCGAGGAGTGTCAGCGTGCCCTCCGGGAGCGCGGCAGGGACGTGAAGGAGATCCTCAAGGAGCTGCGCTCCGGAGTGATGCGCGGGCGCCTGCTCGAGGAGGGGGAGCGCATCGACGGTCGCTCGCCCACGGACATCCGCCCCATCGCCTGCGAGGTGCGCGCGGTGCCCCGGGCCCACGGCACGGCCATCTTCACCCGGGGCGAGACCCAGGCGCTGGTCTACACGACACTCGGCAGCCAATCCGACGAGCAGGCCATCGACGGGCTGCGCGAGCGCTACTACAAGCAGTTCATGCTGCACTACAACTTCCCGCCGTTCTCGGTGGGAGAGGCCCGCTTCCTGCGCGGGCCGAGCCGGCG
>JBDLIK010000311.1:0-4731 GCA_039714895.1 Myxococcota bacterium
GCTTCGATTAGCTTCCGCGCCCTCGGGACGTGGCGCAGTCCGGTAGCGCACCTGAATGGGGTTCAGGGGGTCGCCGGTTCGAATCCGGCCGTCCCGATTCTCCCTAACTGCCAGCCCTGTAGCGACCTACGCTATGGGGCTGTTTTGCCTCCGCTACCGCCCTCCCTCCGACACCGCACCCGGCTCAACCCCTTTCACCCACCGGTCGTACCACGCCAGGTAGCGCTGCAGCCGATCCTGCTGGTAGCTGGGGACCTTCAAGCCGTGGCTCTGGCCGGGGTAGACCACGAGTTGGGTCGGCACCCCCCGCCGGCGGAGCGCTTGGTAGAGCTGCTCCGAGTTCTGGATGGGCACGGCCCAATCCGCCTCGCCCCCCATGACCAGGGTGGGAGTGGTCACCTCGCCCACCTTCATGAACGGAGAGATGCGGAGCCAGGCGTCCATGGACTCCCACGGCAGCCCCAGCTCCTTCTCCCAGATGAGCTGGAAGTGGTCGTGGCCGTAGTTGGCCGGGTAGAAGACCTCGCTGGCGCCGGTGATGGCCGCCTCGTACCGGTCCGTCTGCGTGATGACGTAGTTGGTAAGGATCCCGCCGTACGACCATCCGCCGACTCCGAGCCGCTCAGGGTCGGCCCACCCCTGGGCTACCGCGTAGTCCACCCCCGCGTCCACGTCCTGGAAGTCCAGGTTGCCCCAGTCGGCCCAGATGGCGTGGCTGAAGTCCTGGCCGTAGCCAGACGAGCCCCGGGGGTTCGTCTGCACCACCAGGTAGCCGTTCGCCGCGAAGAGCTGGGCCTCGAAGCTGAAGCGGTGATCAAACTGACTGACAGGGCCCCCGTGGATGCGAAGAAGGGTCGGATAGCGCCGGCCACCCTGGTAGTCGGGTGGAAAGGTGACGAAGCCCTCGATCTCGGTGCCGTCGGCGCTGGAAAAAGTGACGTTCCGCACCCGGCCCAACCGCACGGCGGCCAGCAGCGAGTCGTTCACGTGGGTCACCCGGCGGAGGCCGTCGACGTCCAGGACGTGCACCTCTGCGGGGTGGTCCAGGCGGTCCACCAGAGCCGCCACGGTGCCGTCGGGCCCCAGGTCGTAGTCGCTCACCCTCAGGGGGCCCGAGATGGGCCGGGTGTGGAGATCGCCGCCCACCTCGAAGCGGGTCAGGTGGCGCTCCCCCGAATCCTCCAGCTCGACCCAGACGGCGCCGCCCTCGGCGCTCCAGCGGGGTCTCGAGACGTTCCTGTCGAGTTCCCGGCTGATGACCTGGGGATCGGAGCCGTCGGCGTTCACCACGGCCAGGTGCAAGGTGGCGTACCAGATGAGGTCGGGCTCAAGCGTGGTCACGTACGCCAGGCGCCGCCCGTCGGGGCTCCATGCGGGGCTCCGATCGGCACCGGGGTTGGTGGTGATGCGCAGGGGCTCGGTTACGGCCTCGGGGGCGTCTGCCTCCACCACCCAGATGTCGCTGTTCGAGTTGGCGTCGGGGTCATCGGTGCGATTGCTGACGAAGGCGATGCGCAACCCGTCGGGGCTCCACACGGGGCTCCCCTCGTCCCAACGGCCCCCGGTGATCTGGCGGAGCGTATCGCCCTGCAGGTCGAGGACGTAAAGGTGCAGGCGGCGGTCGCCGGTGAGGTAGCCGGCCCCGTCGCGCTTGAACTGGAGCCGGTCGATGACCCACGGGTCCCGTGGCCCGTCGGGCTTCTTTTCTGCGCTGTCGGGTTCGGGGTCGCGGATCACCAGCGCCACCCGGGCGCCGTCGGGGGACCAAGCGTAGGCGCTCACTCCCTGCTCTACGTCCGTGAGCGGTCGGGCCTCGCCGCCCCGCCGGTCAAGCGCCCACACTTGTGTCTTCGCGTCGTCGCCCCGTGCGGCGGTGAAGGAGAGCCAGCGGCCGTCTGGGCTCCAGCGGGGATCGGACGCCGAGCTCCCCTCCCGGGTCATGGGGAGGGGGTCGCCGCCCTCGGAGGGCACCATCCAGATACGGGCGGTGCTGGAATTGTCCTCCAAGCTCATGGTGGTGACGGTGTACGCGATCCAGCGGCCGTCAGGGCTCACCCGGGGCGAGCCCACGCGCTTGAGCCGGAAGAGGTCGTCCACCTCCAGGGTGCGCGTGTCCTGGGCGGCGAGAGTGCCGGCGGCCAGTACGCTGGCCGCCAGAAGTACCAGGGAGGGGACGAAGCAGCGGGCGGCGACGTGGCGCATTGAGTTCCTGCCTGTTGCGGGGTCGATGCGGCGGGGGGGGCAATATGGGATGTCGCCATGCGTCCCGCACGGGGAACCCGGCGGGCGGGCCGCTTCCCTTCCACCTATCTTGGTCGCGTAGGCCCCGCCTCCCAAACCCTCCCTCGGGGAGCGAGCTTGGAGCCCATGACAGACTCGAGCTCAGGCTACCAACGCCTCTTCGCGGAGCTCAAGCGCCGCCGGGTGTTCCGCGTGATGGCGGTGTACGGCGTCGTCGGGTTCGTGCTGCTTCAGATCGTGGATCTCGCGGTCCCCGCCCTGCTGCTTCCCGAATGGACCTATCGGCTGGTTGCGCTGATCCTGCTGCTCGGTCTCCCGGTGGCGGTCGTGCTCGCGTGGGCGCTGGAGGTGACGCCTGAAGGCGTGCGGCGGACGGCCAAGGCCGCTCCGGGCGAGCTCGCTGACATCATTGTGGCCCCGGCCTCGAAGCGCTGGCCCTCGGGAGTGCTGGCGCTGGTCGGCGTGGGCGCTCTGCTGGTGGGGGCCTGGTACGTGGGGAGGCAGTCGGCCCCAGCGGTGAGCGCAGATCCGGCGGCTGGCGCCGTGTCGGCATCGCTCGCGGTGTTGCCGTTCGCGGACATGACCCCCGACAGGGACCAGGAGTACTTCAGCGACGGCATCGCCGAGGAGCTGCTCAACCTGCTGGCGCAGATCCCCGAGCTGCGGGTGTCGGCGCGCACGTCCTCTTTTTCCTTCAAGGGCCAGGACCTGGAGATCACCGAGATCGCCGAGCGCTTGAACGTCGGGCACGTGCTCGAAGGGTCGGTACGCAAGGCCGGGGACGAGGTCCGCATCACCGCCCAGCTGGTCCGGGCCGACGACGGCTTCCACGTGTGGTCGGAGACCTGGGAGCGGACGCTGGACGACATCTTCGCGATCCAGGTCGAGATCGCCGCGGCCGTTGTGCGGGAGTTGAAGATCGCCCTGCTGGGTGAAACGCCGAAGGTGATCGAGACCGACCCGGCCGCCTACGCCCTGTATCTGCAGGCGGAGTACGTGACCCGCCAGCAGCTCTCGGCGGAAAGCCTCGAGAGATCCAGCACGCTCTATCGCCAAGCCCTGACGATCGATTCCCAATATGCCGCTGCATGGACCGGCCTGGCGTCTAGCTATAGGCTGCAGGCGACCCAAGCGTACGGGCCGGTCGACGAAGGCTTTGAGCTCGCGCGAGAGGCGGCCGGCCAGGCCCTGTCGGTAGACTCCACGAACGCGCGCGCTTACGCCGAGCTCGGCAGGATCGCGAGCGTGTACGACCGTGACCTCGCCTCCGCTGCGCGGCACCTCGAGCGGGCCTTGGAGCTGGCGCCGACCGAGCGCGACATCATACTCGAAGCCTCCCAGTTGCTTCGAGAGCTGGGGCGCGAGGAGGCGTCTGTCCCGCTCCTGGAATACCTGGCCACCCGGGACCCGGTGGATGTCGGCGTCCACATGTTCCTTGGGATCGCCTACTTGACGGTCGGCCGCCCGGATGAGGCCCTCGCGTCGTTCCTCACGACGGAGGAACTGGCTCCAGGGCGTGACTTCACGGATTACGCCGTCGGCCGGGCACTAATGAGCAAAGGCGACCTGGGCGCCGCGCTGGTGGCGATGCAGCGCGAGTCCTCGGAGAACTGGCGTTTGATCGGACTGGCCATGGTGCATCACGCGCTTGGACAGAGGGCCGAATCCGACGCCGCGGTCGCCGAGCTAATCGAGAACTACGAGCAGCGCGCGCCCTACAACATCGCGTACGTACTGGCGTATCGAGGTGAGGTGGATCGCGCCTTCGAGTGGCTCGAAAAAGCCGTGGAGTACAACGATTCGGGCCTGTCACTCACGCACGGCGACCGGCGGTTCGACAACATCCGCGGCGATCCGCGCTGGCTGCCGTTCTTGGAGCGCATCGGCCAGTCACCCGAACAGGTGGCCGCGATCGACTTCGAGATCCGGCTGCCGCAGTAGGCTCCTCCGTGGTCCACCTCAATTAGCTTCAGCAGCTCAACGAGAGTGGCGTTCGAGATCGCCGTGGGGTTCAGGGGGTCGCCGGTTCGAATCCGGCCGTCCCGATTCCCCTAACTGCCAGCCCTGTAGCGACCTACGCTGCGGGGCTGTTTTGCGCCTCCTTGGGACTGTTGTGAGTTCTGTTGTGAGTTTCTCCCTGCCCCACCGGGTTCGAGCCGGTGCGTAGGAATCTCCCTTGGCGTCTCGACTGAACCTGGAGGATGCTGGCATATGCCAGAGCTCGAAGGAACTGACCATGTCGCGCTGGCGGTGCGGGAGGTGCGCGCTTGGTCTTGTCGGGTTGCTCTTGGCACGGGGCACCCCCTAGTGAAGACGGAGGCCGGGGCAGGCTCCGTGAGCTGGCCCCGCGCGGAACGACAGATGACGCATCGCAAGAACGTCCCCGGCCAGTCGCGGCTTCGGAGTGGAGCCTTGGACCTATCCGCCCGAGATCTCCCGATTCTTGCCGCTGTGGTGCATGACGTGCATAATCGGGCGGGTGAGGGCGAC
>JBDLIK010000312.1:0-4715 GCA_039714895.1 Myxococcota bacterium
ATCTTTGCCAGGAATTCCGGTTTGGCGAGCGCGTCCGTGAAACTGTAGGACAACTGTCCGGCGTTACCGAAGCTGGCGCCGTCACCGACTTCGTCGCCATGACGGACGAGCTCGGCGTCCCTCACGTCTTCGCTCACACCGACCTCGACGCCTTCCGCGTCCAGGGCTACCTGCACGCACGCGATCGCTTCTTTCAGATGGACGTGAACCGCCGCGCCGCGGACGGCCGGCTCGCAGAGCTCACGGGAAACATCCTCGACCTCGCCGAGGACGCCGGGGCGCGCCTGCTGGGACTCCGCCTCGCGGCGCAGCGCTCGGTAGACCTGCTCACCGCGCGCGAACGCGCGCTCGCGGAGGCCTACGCGGACGGGGTGAATGCGTACCTGGCCTCCAATCCGCTGCCCCCCGAGTACTCGCTCCTCGAGATCAGCTCGGTGCGGCCCTGGGACGTCGTCGACATCCTCACGTTGGGGAAGGCGGGCGATGCCCCCAGCGCTAGCCGCCTCAACCAGATTGCCGAAACGCACTCGGTGTTGCGCTACGTGGGGGCGCTCGGACTGGAGAGGGGGATTGCCCTCTACCAGCAGGACGTCTCGCGTTTCGCCCCGATGGTGCCGCGCGCCTCAGTGCCGGACGCGGCGGACAGCACTCCCTTCCTGGCCGGGAAGGGAATCTCGCTCCACGGGCTCGCCTCTACCCCAGCATCCGCCGGGGCGTTGCGCTTCCGTGCGAGGGCCAGCCCCAACCCCGCCTTGTCTCGTTTGTTCGAGCGGCGTGCAGGACGAGGAAGCAACGTCTGGGGCGTCGCCGCCACCAGGAGCGCGAGCGGGCGGCCGATGGTCGCGAACGACGGGCACCTCCTCCTGACCTCTCCCGCGTTCCACTACGAGAACCATCTGGTCGTGCGGAGCGACCCGCTCGCGGGCCCCATGAACGTGACCGGCGTGACGTCGCCCGGCTTCCCCGGGGTTCTCTCCGGACAGAACCCGAACATCGCGTGGGGCGTCACGACCGGCTCGCCGGACCTCTCCGACATCTTCCGGGACCGGCTCGTCCGAGGCGCGCCAGGCTGTCCGGTACGTCTCTGCATCGAATCGGCCGGGGAGCTCCACGCTGTGGAGGAGCGCTCCGAAACCTATCGTTTCAATCCGGGGAACGACGGAGTATTCGACAACTTGACGGACGCCACTGCAGCCGTTCGCAACTTGACCGCTCAAGGGTTGATACCTGAAGCAGTGGACGTCCTCACGGTTCCCTTTCGCAGCTTCGGACCGATCCTGGAGGTTGAGGACCCGACGGTCGTGAATGGGGGCCCAGCCACCGAGACCACGGTGCTCACCCTGCAGTACACCGGCCTTCATGGGACGCGCGAGGCGAGGTGGCTCTTCAACACCCTGCGTGCCCGGGACATCTTCGAGTTCCGGGAAGGCGTGAGGTTTCTTACTGCGATCGCTACCCATCAGGTCGTGGCCGACAGCTCGGGGAACCTCGCCTTCTTCAGTACCGGAGAGGTCCCGCTCCGGGCGGATCTCGAGGCGGGCAACGTCGCGGGAGCGCCTCCCTGGTTCATCCGCGACGGCTCGGGGCCGAACAACTGGATCCCGGACCCGGAGCGCTCCCAGGGGCAGGTCCTCCCCTTTCGCGTCCTCCCCTTCGACGAGATGCCCCAGGTCGTGAATCCAGCCGCCGGGTTCATCGTGAACGCGAACGAGGACCCCACGGGATCGGTCCTCGACAACGATGCCCTGAACCAGTTCCGCCCCTCGAACCCAGAGGCGATCTACTACTTCGGCGACTTCTTCAATCTGGGCCTTCGCAGCGGCCGCGTCACCCGGCTGCTGCGCGAGAGGATCGAGGCCGGCCAGGAGATCACGCTCGACGACATGATGCGCTTCCAGGCCAACACCCAGCAGCTCGACGCCGAACTGCTCACGCCGTTTCTTCTCCAGGCCTTCGACAAGGCGCAGGCGCCCGGCGTGCCCCCGGAGCTGGGGGCGTTCGCGAGGGATCCCGAGATCGCCGAGGCCGTAGGGCGTCTCGCGGTGTGGGATTTCTCCACACCCACGGGTATCCCGGAGGGCTACGACGCAAGCGACACCGACGGGGTGCGTAGCTCGGACGTGAGTTCAGAGGAGGCCGCCCACAGCGTTGCAGCCACGATCTACAACGTCTGGCGCGCCAAGCTCATCAAGAATCAGATCGATGGTTCTCTCGCCGCTCTCGGACTCAAGCCCATATTCCGCAACGGAAGCCTCGGGGCGCTCCATCACCTTCTCGCCCAGGAGCCCTTCACTGGTGTCGGAGCGTCGGGAGTGGACTTCTTCGCCGACCCGGCCGGGCTCCCGGCGGAGGACCGACGGGACGTCGCGCTGCTGGGAGCCCTGCGGGAGGCGCTGGATTCGCTCGCCTCGAACCGCTACGCGACGGCCTTCCGGAATTCCATCCGCCAGGATGACTACCGCTGGGGGAAGCTCAACCGGCTGACACTCGAGCATCCCCTCGGGGCTACCTTCTCCATTCCGCCGGCCGCGGGCTTCCCGGACCTCGGGCCGGGGCTTCCGGGCATCCCTCGCGACGGCGGCTACGAAACCGTCAACATCTCCGCTGCGTTCAATCCGATCGCCGATGGTCCGAGCGACTTCTCCTTCTCGTTCGGCTCGGCGCGACGGCTCGTGATGTCGCCGGGGCATCCCTCCGCCTCGGGGGCCGGCGCGCTCGGGTTCAACAGCATCCCGGGCGGCTCGTCGGGGGACCCGGCCAGCCCGCTCTACGCCTCCCAGCTCGCCTCGTGGCTCACCGTGGACTACCACCGGCTCGCGATGTCCCAGGGAGAGGTCCGCCGCGCTGAGCACGTGACGGAGCTGTTCCAACCTCCGGCACGGGGCCGCGGCCGCTGAGCCCGACGCTGGAGCCGGGAGTAGCAGTAGATCTTTCAGGCCAGCCGGTGAGCCAGCCCCTGCGCCCGGGCCACTGAGCAGACTGTCTGGGGCCGCTTCCCTAGGGGTAGCCCCTGGAGAGATCGAAGCGGCACGCGGCCCCCGCCGATCTTTCGAAGGATGAGCGTGGTGTTCCGGCTGGGTCGTAGAGGCATGATCACTTCCCGCACAGGCGTTCGACGAGGTCCGTGCGCTGAACTGAAGGCAGGCGCCTGACCGCCCCGCTGACCGCCACCGGCTCCAGAAACCGTCCGGACGCCAACAGCCGGCGGCGGACGTGGGCGGACGCCAAGCCCCGGCTGATCCTTCGGAATTCGGACGAGGGCGGACTCCGATGGACACCACCGCGGAGATTTAGGAAACCGGTGCTCTATCCACCTGAGCTACGGGGGCGGGAGCGGGAGATCCTACCAGAGACAGAGGCTCGCGCCCCAGCGACCCCTGCCCGGGAGCAAGGTCTACTCGGGGCTGAGGCGCGGGAGCCGGGGCATCGGCACATTCCATCGTGTTTACCCCGCAAGACCTGCGTGTCCTCCTCGCCACCGCCCGCGGACCGCACCTCCACGGTCGCCGGGGCGGTTCCGGCTGCAGCTGCCTCCGGCCTGCCTTCCCGCGCTCATTGCCTGCCGCTCGCTTGCGCTCCCCGTGCGCGAGTGTGGTTCCGGAAAAGATTGCATCTGCGTGCTCGTGAGGTGAGATCTTCTCGTTCCGACACATTCACGCGTTGTAGGCTCGGGCGGGAAGCGGGCTCGCTTGCGAACTCCGCATTCCGCGAAGTGGATGGGTGGTGGGTTCCAGAGCAGAAGAGGAAGCACGAATGATGTTGAGGAAGCGCATACGGGATGCGGCGGGGCGCGCCGGCGCCGTGGCCACGCTGGTGGCCCTGGCGGGATTCGCCACTGCCCCGGCCGGAGCCGGTCAGGTGGAGGCGTCCTTCGGCACGCCCGCGGCCCTCGAGATGGACGCCATGGCCGAGGGTTGCTTCAACCACCCGGGGCCCGAGATCACCCTGACCGGAACCCTCACGCTGGGCGCCATCGCCGGCGAGGTGTACCTGCAGAACAACCGCAGGGGCACCCACCGCAGCGACGAGAAGCCGGTGGTGCTCCAGGTGGTCCTCAAGACACCGAGCGGGGAGGACATCGTCGTCCCCAAGCCGCCGCCGGACGATGGCGTCGGTGGCAATCCCTGGATCTTCGTCGAGTTCTACGACGACGAGGGCAAGAGCCTCTCCCGCAAGCCGATCCTGCTCGGCCGCTGCGTGCAGGGGTTGAACAGCACGTCGCTGCTCTTTGCGCTGGCCACCCACGCCATCGCCGACGTCTCGGCCGAAGGCTGCCGCAACAATCCGGGCCCGTACATCACCATCGAGGGCGGCCTCGTCTTCGGAGGGCTGCGCGCAAAGCTGATCCTGAGCAACACCCGGAAGCTCGCCAGCAACGGCGCCCACGTGAACGACGAGAACACCGTGGCGATCGATGTCGTGCTCAAGCCAGTCGGGGACGAGCTGCGCTTCCACAAGCAGCCGCCCATGGGTGGCGCCGGCGGAAACCCCCACATGTTCTTTCAGTTCACGGACGGCGAGGGCGATGGCTACGCCGACCCCTTCTACCTGGGACGCTGCGTCGAGAACAGCAACTAGAGAAACCGGCGCCCCGCCCTCGGGTGGGGCGCCGGTGCCTCCAGGTCCCGGTCAGTAGGTGATGACCGAGTGGATCTCCTTGGCGGGAAGCTGCCCGCGCCCGCCGAGGGCCTCGAGCTCGATGAGGAAGCTGCAGC
>JBDLIK010000313.1:0-4694 GCA_039714895.1 Myxococcota bacterium
CCGCTCCCGGCGCTCTGGCCGCGAGAGCAGACCTTCGATGCCCGCGAGGCTGCCCGTGCACCAGCCTCCGTTGCGACCCGAGGCGCCGAAGCCGGCGACGTCGGCCCGCTCGTCCCCCGCCAGCGCGGCCTGGGGCTCCAGCGGTTCGGGAAGCGTCGCGAGCCAGAGGCCCAGCTCTTCGTAGCCGGCGAGCGGCAACCCTCGGCTCAGTTGCCGAAGTCCCAGGACCCGCCGGCGTGGTACTGCTTGAGCACGTTCTTCGCGATCAGGATCTTGTGCACCTCGTCGGGACCATCCGCCAGACGCAGGGTCCGAGCGCCCTGGTACATCCCGGCGAGGGGAAGGTCGCCCGAGACGCCGGCGGCGCCCCACACCTGGATCGCCCGATCCACCACGCGATGGTAGGCCTGGGGTACGAAGATCTTGATGGCCGAGATGTCGGTGCGCGCGTCGACCCCGCTGTCCATCTTCTCCGCGCAGTGGATCGTCATCAGGCGTGCCGCCTGGATGTCGATGTAGGAGTCGGCGATGAAGCCCTGGATGAACTGCTTCGTCTCGAGCAGTCCCCCGTGCACCTCGCGGGTCATCGTGCGCTCCAGCATCAGGTCGTAGGCTCGCCACATCTGCCCGATGGAGTTCATGCAGTGGTAGACGCGGCCAGCCCCCAGGCGGTCCTGGGCGGCCTGGTGACCCGAGCCGGTCTGTCCGAGCTGGTTGGCCAGCGGCACGCGCACGTCGTCGTAGATGATCTCGCAGTGGTCGCTCTGCCGGCCCCAGACCTCCACGCCGCGCACGATGTTCACCCCCTTCGTATCGGTGGGAACAATGATCTGGGTCATCTTGTCGTTCTGCTCGGCGGGACCCGTGGAGTCCTCGGTCCGACACATCACGATCAGGAAGTCCGCGCGCTTCCCGTTGGAGGTGAACCACTTGTGGCCGTTGATCACCCACTGATCCCCTTCTCGCCGTGCCGTCGTCCGCAGCGAACGGGGATCCGAGCCCGCAACGTCGGGCTCGGTCATCGAGAAGCCGGACTCGAGCTTGCCCTCGGTGAGGGGAACGAGCCACTTCTGCTTCTGCTCCTCGGTTCCGTACTTGAGGAGGATCTTCTGGTTTCCCGAGTTGGGGGCGACCACGCCAAAGAGTGAGGCGGCGCCGAGGCTGTAGGCGAGCACCTCGTTCATGTAGGCGTGTTCGAGAAAGCTGAGCTCGGCGCCCCCGTATTCCTCGGGCAGATGCGGGGCCCACAGGCCGGCCTGCTTCACCTTCGTCTGGATCTCGTGGCGGAGCTCCCGCGCTCTGCGGCGTTCGTTCTCGTCCACCGTTCCTTCCCGCCGCCAGGCCCAGAGCTCGTTCTCGTGGGGCAGGATCTCCTGGTTCACGATCTGCGCCGTGAGCAGGCGGATCTGGTTGATCCGGTCGTCGAGGGTGGCGATGGACTGGACGTTCATGGGCATGGGGGGCTCCTCCGTGCCGGCGGTCGGCCGACCGCCTCGGGTCAGGGGCGGCGCCCGACCAACCCGGGGTGGACCACCATGTCGCTCGAGCCCTTGGACTTCCAGGCGAGCTGCAGGGTCTCCCGGATGTCAGCACGCTCCGGCGCAGCGCGGGCGGCTTCGGCCAGCAGCGCCCGGGCGCGCCAGAGGTCCTCCTGCACGAGATGGGCCCGGCCCGAGTAGAACAGCGCATCGACGTTGTTGGGCTCGAGGGCCATCGCCTCGTCGTACGCGGCCAGCGCCCCCTCGACGTCGCCTCCAGACTCACGGAGGACACCGACGTTGAGCCAGGCGTATACCGTCGGGAAGAGTTCCAGGCTGCGCTCGAAGGACTGCATCGCTCGGGCGGCATCGCCACGCTCGGCCTGCATCAGGCCGATGGAGGCCCGGAGGTTGGCATCATCGCGTCCGATCGAGCTGAGCCGAGCTCCCGCGACCTCGAGACGCTCGAGATCTCCCCGCGCCGCGGCCCGGACGAAGCCGTACTCGTACTCGAAGGTTCCGAAGAGCGTCAGCACCACGGCGACCACCCCGGAGGCCCAGACCACTCCCCGAGGCCAGCGGCGCCCGGAGCTCGGGGCCACGGGGGTCGCGTCCTCGCTGCGGGCGCGGATCAGGATGTCGGCGATGCGACCGTCGCGGAGCTTCCAGATGGCCGAGTCGAGGAGCACGTGATGCACGTTGAGGGCACCCGAGATCATCAGGAACAGGCCCCCGTAGTACGGGACCTCGCCGAGGGCGTTCGGAGCGAGCACCAGGATCGGGAAGCCGTAGATGGCGGCTCCGGCCAGGAGCGCCTTTCCCAGGAATCGAGGCTGGGCGGTGGGAGGCTTCTGCCGTCTCGCGTAGTAGGTCGTGATCCACAGGTACTGGATGCCGTGGGCGAAGGAGACCCACATGAAGGTGTAGGCATGATTGGAGGCGGCGAAGGGGCCGAGCCGGTGCGGCAGCAGCAGCGCCACGAGGATCGGCAGGACGTACCAGACGGACTGCGTGAGCACGACGGCTCCCCCTGGGAGGAGATCGCGGAGCGGAGCCTTTTGCCGAAGCCGAAGCCAGGCGGTGAGAAGAGCCGCCGAGAAGACGATCGCCAGGAGTACGAATGCAACCAGCTGGATCTGGGGAGGGATCCCCAGGCCCAGGAACCGATAGACCGTGCCGGCGACCTGAAGGGGCGCGTAGTCGGCCGAGGGCGCCCTGCCGTGCAGGGCGAGCAGAGCCATCAGATACGTCGAGATGAACGAGGTGTAGATCAGGCGCTTCGTCAGCCGGTCAACCTCCACGCCTCTGCGCCGGAGGAAGATGAGGGTGATGCCGTAGTTCTGCCCCGTGAAGTGCCAGGGAACGACGGTCAGGTAGATCGTCACCATGACGGAGCCCACGATCGGGACGTAGAGGCCGAGCAGGAAGGCGAGAGCGATGAAGATGGTGGCGTGGATGGCGAAGTATCGGTACCGGCTGCGGTCCTCCCCACGCTCGTACACCCGGAGCAGCGTGGCTCCCAGGTGGGGCGTGCTGAACAGCAGAGCCAGGATCGGCATGATCCCGAAGGGGATCCAGGTCTGCACCGTCGGGCCGGCCAGGACGAGCAAGAAGAGCAGCGGCAGATAGACGAGCCCGGCACCGAGCAGCAGGTCGGAAGCGGGGCCGTGGAGCCAGCGGGCGTTGCTCTGGGGTGCAGCCGCAGCCATGGGTCCGATTATCGCATAGACCGGCGGGAGTCGGCCTCCTTGCCCCCCGGGGTCGGCACCGTCGCCATGCGTGCGCTTGGTATAGTGCCCCGGACCCGAGATCCAGCGGAGGGTGGTTGTGCGAACGCTGCGACGGGGCCTGGTGACGATGGTCGTCCTCGCGACGGCCACGGGGGTCGCGGCGGAAGAAGATCTGCTGCCGGGTGGACCCGCGTTTCGCGAGGGAGAGATCATCGAGCACGACCAGGTGGAGAAGCTGCGTCCCTACCTGCCGCCCGAGTTCTGGGCCAACCGGGACTTCTTCTTCTACGAGGGGATGAAGCTCGAGATCGGACCCTCCTTTGCCGACTACTCACCGCCCGAGGTCTTCCAGGCCGCCTCCAAGCGCTACGCCGGCCGGGCGAGGCTGGGCCCCGAGAACTCCCTCGTGGACTACCGCGCCGGCCAACCCTTTCCCATGGACGAGATCGACTGCCGGGGAGACCCGCAGGCGGGCGCCAGGATCGCCTGGAACTTCATCCGGCGCTGGGAAGGTGCCGGGGGCAAAGCCAGCTTCTACTACTCCTATTGGGATCGCGGAGAGGAGCTCCCACTCTACTACGAGGGGCATGCCGGAGGCGTCTCCCTGGCCTTCCGCCCCGAGCCCCAGTATGAGGAGCACAACGGCGACGTGTTCCGGAAGGAGAAGCGCTACGTGGCCAGCGGGCCCGAGGTCGTCGCGCCCTTCGAGGCTCGGGGGATCAAGCTGCTCACCTACCGCTACAAGTCGTCCTTCGGGCCGACCGAGCAGGCCGCGAACGACGACACCTGGGTCTACGTCCCGACCCTGCGCCGGGTGCGGCGCATCTCCACCTCCCAGCGCACCGACGCGGTCTCCGGAACCGATTTCACGCTGGACGATCTCTTCAGCTTCAACGGAGTGATCCCGCAGTACGAGTGGGAGTGTCTGGGCAAGATGGACATCATCGCTCCCATGAATACCAAGGTGAAGGGCTACCCCTACGAGCGGGACCACAACTTCGGCCCCTACGGGCTCTCGTTCGCGGACGACCGCTGGGAGCTGCGCCACGCCGTGAAGATCCGCTTTCTGCCTCGCAACCCGGATCACCCCTACCATCACAAGGACATCTACATCGACGAGCAGACCCTCGAGCCCCTCTACTCCTTCGCCTACGACGGAAAGGGCGAGCTCTGGAAGATCATCTGGCACAACCATCGCTGGAGTGAGTCGGATTTCGAGGAGTACGAGGGCTGGGAGAACGTCCCCGAGCCGCGGGATCTCTCCGTGGTGTCGGATATGATCGTGAACGTCCAGACCGGTACGGGCAACCGGATCGAGTTCTGGGATCGCACCGGCACGCCCATGAAGAGCAAGGGCAGGATCCGGCGCTTCATCGACGTCGGGCGATTTCATCACACTGGTCGTGAGCTATATCTTCAAGGACAGGATCAAGGAGATTGTCAGAGATTACCTCAGTAGCAAGCTGCTGCGTTTCTTCTACGACCA
>JBDLIK010000314.1:0-4694 GCA_039714895.1 Myxococcota bacterium
AGCCGGTCCGCGGGCATCGCCTGGAGATGCGCGCGGGGCTCAACGCCGGCGAGGTACTCCGGCAGGAGATCGGCAGCGGTCACTTCGGCACCCCGGTGGTCATCGCCTCGCGGCTCTGCGGCCGAGCGGAGGCGGGCCAGATCCTCACGACCGGGGTGGTGGCTGCTCTACTGACGGGACGTCACGCCGTCCGCTTCCACGACCTGGGTCCGGCCCAGCTCAAGGGCCTTGATGCGCCGGTGGCGGTGGCCGAGGTGCTCTACGAGTCCGAGAGTCCCTCTCCGCAGGCGGAAGCACCGACGTCGGAGAAGGGGCCGATCTTCGCGTTCGAGGACTTCGAGCTCGACGTGGAACAGCGCGAGCTGCTGCGCGCCGGCACGCCGGTCGAGATCCAGCTCAAGCCCCTCGAGCTCCTCCTCTACCTCGTTCGTCACGCGGACCGCACGGTTGCGAAGCAGGAGCTCTTGGATCAGGTCTGGCCGGGTGTCGCCGTGAGCGACGCGGCGCTCTCCAGCGCGCTGCGCGACGTGCGACGGGTGCTCGGGAAGGATGGCGGCCAGGAGACCTGGATCCGAACCCAGCGAGGGAAGGGATACCGGTTCGTTCCGCCCGTCGAAGAGCGCGTCCCGTCGCTCGAGGCGCCGGGATTACGGATCGAGCCGGAGAGACCGGGCGCTCGTGCACTCGTGGGACGCCACGACCCGCTGAATCGCCTCGAGACCGCTCTCGACGAGGCTTGCCGGGGACGAGGCAAGGTGATCCTGATCGGCGGCGAGGCCGGGATCGGAAAGACCCGTCTCGCTCAGGAAATCGCCGGGCAGGCCGAGCGCCGGGCCCTGCACGCCCTCTGGGGCCGGTGCTGGGATGGCGCGGGGGCTCCCCCGTTCTGGCCTTGGATCCGGATCCTACGGAAGATCCTGCAGGAGCTCTCGGCCGAGCCACTTCGGCGCATCCTCGGGGAGCGCACCCGATGGCTGTTGCACGTGCTGCCGGAGCTCGCGGATCCGCTCGCGGGCGACGTCTTGCCGGAATCGACCGCTTCCTCCCCGGATTCCCGATTCCGCTTCTACGATGCGGCCACAACCCTGCTCTGCGGGGTCGGAGACAGCGAGCCGCTTCTGCTCGTCCTCGACGACCTGCACTGGGGGGACCCCGCATCCCTCGAGCTGCTGCGCTTCCTGGCCGCCGAGATCGGCCAGGCCCGGGTCCTGGTCGTCGCGACCTACCGCGATGTGGAGGTCGAGACCGGGCTGGCCCTCGAGTCGCAGATCGCGAACCTGCTGCGCGAGGACGCCGTCGAGCAGATCTCCCTGTCGGGTCTGTCCGAGGAGGAGAGCCTGACTCTGATCGCGAGACTCGTGGATCACGAGCCCGATCCGGAGTTCGCCCGAGCGCTCTACGAGCGGACGAACGGCAATCCGTTCTTCCTCGAAGAGACCCTCCGACACCTGAGAGAGACCCACGAGGACGGTCCCGACTGGACGCACGACGCCTCGATCGACGCGGCGGGCGTTCCAGAGGGTGTCCGGCACGTGATCGAGCAACGCCTCTCGAGGCTCACCGACCCATGCCGGTCCTTGCTCGATGTCGCGGCCGTCGTCGGCTCCGAGTTCGAGGGGGAGCTCGCCGGGCTCGTGGAGGGCGTCAACCAACACCCCCCGGCCGGCGTGATCGACGAAGCGACCCGTGCTCATCTCCTGCTGACCGAAGAAGCCGCTCTTCCGACCTACCGGTTCGCCCATCCCCTGATCCGAGAGACGCTCTACGCGGGCCTCGGCCCGGAGCGGCGGCGAGAGCTGCATCACCAGGTCGGCGAGGCACTCGAGAAGCTCCACGGCGGGGATCTCGAGCCTCCGCTCGCGGCACTCGCCCATCACTTCGACCGCGCGGCGTCGGCACCGGCGGCGGAGAAGGCCCTCGCCTACGCCGGGCGGGCGGCTCACCTCTCGCTGGCCCGCTTCGCCTTCGAAGATGCTGCAGCCCACTTCGATCGGTCCCTGCGGCTCCAGGAACGAGCTGGCACGCCGGATCCCAAGCTCCGCTGCGACCTTCTCCTGGGGTTGGGCGAGGCTCTGAGTCATGGAGAGTGGCCCGGGCGCGCCACCGACATCTTTCGCAGGGCTCTCGAGCTCGCCCGAACGTTCCGCGCCCCGGAGTCGCTCGCGAGAGCCGCCATCGGCCTCGAAGGAACCAGGTGGGTCACCCAGAGCGAGCCCCACCACACCCATGTCCCGCTTCTCGAGGAGGTGATGGCCGCGCTCGGCAGCCGGGATCTGGCGCTTTGCGCGGAGCTACTGTGTCGCCTGGCCTTCGCGCTCGACCGCATGGGTGACCCGCGAGCGGAAGCAATGAGCCGGGACGCCGTCGAGACTGCGCGCCGTTCAGGGGATCCGGAGATCCTCGGCTTTGCGCTTGCGGCGCGTCACGATGCCCTCTGGCACCCGTCTCGGCTCGAGGAGCGCCTGGTCCTGGCGCGTCAGATCGCCGAGGTCTCGCCGGAGGCGCGAAACCAGGCGACGGCAAGCGAGTGGCTCTTCCTGAATCTGCTTCGCAGCGGCGATCTCGCCGGAGCGGAGGAAGCACTGGAGACAGCATCCCGGGCGGCCGAGATTCATCGAATCCCGTTTCGCACCACCATCCTTCGCGTCTACGGCGGCATGCTGGCCCTGCTGCAGGGTCGCTTCCAGGAGGCCGAGCGGGCTGCGCTGCGAACCCTCCGCCAGGACGAGGCGCTCGTCGGCCGCAATGCCTCGTCGATGGCCGAGGTCCTCTTGTTCTCACTGCGACACCAGCAAGGTCGACTCCCTGAGGTCCTTCCCGCGCTGGAGAGCGCCCTGGCGAGGATGACCGGAGCAGGACAGCCGGCCTGGATCGCGGCCCGCTTCCTCGCCCTCCAGGAAGCCGGAAGGGAGCAGGAGGCGAGGGAAGCGCTCGACCGCCTCGCCCGGGAAGGCTACGCACCGGGACCGGGGTGGAACGAGCCCACGCACCTTGCCCTCCTCATGGAGCTCTGCGCGCGCTTGCGTCACGAGGGAGCGGCCGAACGCTTGATGGCCGAGCTCTGTCCCTACCTCCCCCAGAACCTCGTGGGCGGCTCCGTCTTCTCGGGCTCGAGCTGCCACTACGCGGGCCTCCTCGCTCACACGTTGGGGCGTCACGCCGAGGCCGTGCGGGTCTTCGAGGACGCCCTCGAGATGCACCAACGCATGGCGGCGCGCCCCTGGATCGCACGCACCCAGGCAGCCCAGGCCCGGGCCCTCCTCGAGCGGGACGCTCCCGGCGACGGCCCGGCCGCGGGCACCCTCCTGGACCAGGCCCTCGCCACAGCCCGGGATCTGGGGATGAGCGGTCTGGCTGCCGAAGCGGAGGCGCTCCTGGGCGTGTAGAGGACGGCCGGACGCCCGGCCGCGCCAGGAGCCCTCCGGAACCCTAGAAGAACCCCGGTTCGTCCCAAGTTCCGCGAGAGCTGCAAGAGTAGGCTCGCTCTAGACAACAGAGGAGCGAGCCAATGCTACGAATCAAGACGATCTGGCGGTTTCGAGGCAGAGACGAAGCATCCGAGGCGTCTACCACTTCGTGGAGGTCTGGGGTCCGATGGGTCGCACCGGCACTCGTGATCCTGGCTCTGTCCCCGTCGGGGTCGTGGGCGAGCCAGAGCGAAGAAGCGGGACACACACGCTCGATCCTGGCGTGTGATTCGGACGAGGATGCGTGTGGGATCGCGAGCGTCTCCTACCTGACGGTGCCGGGGTTCGTGCCCCTGGCGGATTCGGGCGTGGTGGTCGCGAATCAAGGGTTTCCGCATCACGCGACGGCCCGGTCGATCCTGACTCTCGTCAAGTCCGGGGAGCCCGTCGGCACGGCCCTGGCCACTGCGCTTTCGACGTCTCCCTACCCGAATCGGCAGCAGCTGGCGGTCGTTGCCCTGGACCCCGGGCAGCCGACGGGGGTTGCGAGGGCCGCGCACACGGGATCGCGACTCCCGAGAGATTGTGAAGTCATCGGGGACACGTTCGTGGCGGTTGCAAACACCCAGACGACCCCGAAGATGTGCAACCTCATGGCGGAACTCTTCGTGTCCACGCAGGGGCGACTGGCAACGCGTCTGCTGGCTGCTCTGGTCGGTACGTCGCCGGAGGATGGGGACGTTCGTGGTGAAACGTCAGCAGCGCTCGTGGTCTATTCGGAAAGCTGGCGCTTTGCAGCCCTCACACCCGTGAGCGCCATTGCAAACGTGAACCGGTCCCGATCCTGGGAGACGGACCTGCATTGGGACCTCGTTGCAAACCTGGCAACCGACACGCCCGCCGATCCACGCGACGAGATCTTGTTGACGCGCACGCGCGCCCAGAGGATCCAGCGGATCCTCAAGGACCTCCGATTCTATGATGGGGCCGTCAACGGCGAGTGGTCGATCGAAGCCGAAAGCTCACTAGTCCACTTCTGCATCAACAACGTCTTCTTCGTCCGAAGAACGGCGCTGAGGGAGGATGAAGAGCGCTACCTGGATTCCGTCCTCATCGACTACATCACCCTGGGGTACCCGAGAGGCATCCTCGTCGATGCAACGGGGGGACGTTTCGGCTCGTAGGCCGGGTAGCGCTCGAGCGTCGGTGGGCACAGGCGAGAGGCTGCCCTGGAGAGCTGCGGGCTGAACGGCGTTCAGCGGCGGCTCCGCATCCCCGCGAAGCCTG
>JBDLIK010000315.1:0-4692 GCA_039714895.1 Myxococcota bacterium
GGAACTCGACGACCTCCTTTTGGAACGAGCTCACCAACAAGCCCGCGCGGGGAATCGTCAGCCGCTTGTTCAGGTTCCGGTAGCCGTGCACGAACCAGGTGGCGGCGACGCCGGTGACCAGGGCGAGGAAGACCGCCCCGAACGCGAGACCCAGGTGCAGCGCGCCCGGCCGGCGCCCGGGCAGCCGCTCCACCAATCGGTGCACCAGGACCGTGCCCGCGACGAGCGTCGGCTCGTAGACGTTGATGAGGTGGTTGAAGTCGGCCCGGGGGAACACGCCGAGGAATACGAAGGCCGCGATCGCGAGCAGCGCGGCGAGGCCTCCGTCGATGGGGCGTCGCTCGGGCAGCGGCCGGAGGGCGAGCCAGAGGCCGGTCGCGAGCCCGAACGCCGGCAGCCAGAACAGGAGCACGTGAACCCGGCGCAGGACGCTGGCACCGTGGAGCCACGAGAGGGCCGCCGAGTTGAACGGATGCGGCGCCTGCGCCAGCCAGTACGAGCCGTACGTCATGCCCTCCACGCCCTTGAGCGGGCTGTCGGCCCACAGCAGGGAGAGGGCGGGAAAGGCGATGTCCTGGCGTCCCGCGAAGCGGGAGAAGGGATGGACGACCAGGAGGTCGAACATCTCGTCGAGGGCGCCGTGGAGCCCGAAGTAGACGAGGAAGGGCGCGATCGCGGCCGCGACGCCGGCCGCGAGGCGGAGCCCGTCACCGAAGACCAGGGGCAACAGCCCGCCGGAGCGCTCGGAGGTCTCGAGCCGGATCGCCAGCACGCCGAACGCGCAGCCCGCCAGCGCGAACGCGCCGTAGTTCTGCTTGAAGGCGACGGACAGACCGATCGCGATGCCGCAGAGGACCAGCAGCATCGGCCGCTGCGACCTGCGCCAGCACAGCAGCAGATCGGTCGCGGCGAGCACGAACAGGATCGAGAACGAGGAGTAGAAGACGATCGTCCAGGCGGGGAACGCCCAGACGGAGAGGACCGCATAGAGACCCACCGCGCCCCACGCCCAGATCCGGGGGGTGAGATGGCGGACGATGCGGAACGTCAGCAGGGCCATACCCAGCCACGCGGCGAGGGCGACGAAGCGCGTTGCGAAGACGCTCGGATCGAGGATCCGGAAGAGATTCGCGAGGACGAACCAGACCCCGGGCGTGACGAAGGCGTCCATGTCCCGGTAGAGCACCTTCCCGCCGAGCATGTCCACGGCCTGGCTGAGGAGGTAGCCCTCGTCCGACAGGTTGATGCCCCGAGCGCAGAGCGAGGCGCCGAAGTAGAAGAGCACGGCCGACGCGCCCAGGTTGAAGCCCCACCGGAGCACTCGGGAAGCCGCCGCCGTCATCGTTCTGGCCCCGCTTCCTTCCGAACGAGACCATGCCACTCGCTTCCTTCGCCTGCGATCACCTCGGCCCGGTCGTAGCGGGTCTGCAGGTAGCGTTCGAGCCGCGGGAAGAGCTCCGCGAAGGGCGGGAACTCGGGATACATGCGCGGGTTGTAGACGACGCAGTGCGTTCGATCCGCCTCCAGGCGGTCGACGATCACGTCCTCGTCCACGTTTCCGGGGATGGTGAGGTCGTAGGGGGTCGGGTTCACGCGGTCGGCGAGGAAGTAGAGGATGGGGAGGTCCGGGGCCACGAAGATCGCCGCGCCCGGCGGCGCGCAGCCGTCGATGAAGCGCAGCGCCCCATGGTAGAGCTTCTCGAAGTTGGGCGTCACGAAGAGACGGGCTCGTGGAAGGTCGAGAGGCTGCGGGAACCAGGTCTTCGCCGTGCTGGCCGTGCGGGCGGAGGCAGCCACCGCCGCCACCGAGAGCAGGAGCGCCCCGGCCGGGGCGGCGAAGCGCGAGCCGCCCCGCGGCGGTCGGAGACTCTCGAGCCGGTCGCAGGCGATCACGAGGGCCAGGAAGGCCGGGGCCGCGACGAAGGCCAGGTGGGACCAGATCGCCGACGGGAAGATCCCGAGGAAGAACAGCGCGGCGAACAGGGCGATGGCGCGCGCCTCGCGCTGCGCCTCGGGTCGCGCCCGGCGACGCGTCAGCCAGAGCACCAGCGGGGCCGCCGCGAGCGCCAGGAGCGGGAGCCCATAGGAGACCCGGATGGCCAGCTCCCGCACGAAGTGCGTCACGGGTCGGCCGAAGAGCTGCCCCCCGTGCAGGATGTGGTTGAAGAGGGTGGGGGGCGTGTAGAGGAAGATGAAGCGCCCATCGTCGCGAGGGTGCTCGCCGACGAGCGGCGGGATCGGGTTGTCGAACGACTCGAGCTGGGCGCCTCCGATCGAGAGCAGCGTGGAGTCGACCAGGTCGAAGAACGCGCCCCGCCACGCGAAGTAGCCGCTGCAGAGCAGCGCCACGAACGCGCCCGAGAGCACCACCGGCGTCGCGAGCCTCGCGAGCGAGCGGCTCCCCTCCGCACGCGGTCGGTTCCAGGCCAGGGTGATTCCGGCGACCACGAGGCAGAGCGCACCGTAGTTCTGCTTGGTGAGCGCGGTGGCTGCGAGCAGCGTCCCGAGCGCGACGCCGCTCACCACCGAGCCCCGCTCGCCGTGGAGCAACAGCAGCAGCAGCGAAGCCAGCCCGAGCAACAGCGCCACCGACGAGTAGTTCAGCATCGAGAGCACGGGAAAGGCGACGGCGAGGACGAGGAGGTAGAGGGCTGGCGCCAGCGCCGCCCAGTGGGCCCGCACCACCCGGAGCGCGAGGGCCCAGAGAAGCAGCGCGACCACCACGTTCACGGCCGTCTGTGCGAACCGCGTGACGAGGAGGTCGGGCCCGGCCAGCCGGAACAGCAGGGCCGTTCCGTAGTAGATCCCCGGCGCGATCCCGGTGTGGACGTCGCGATACAGGACCTCTCCCTCGAGCAGCCGGCTCGCCGCTGCGGCGAGGTGGCCCTCGTCCATCGGGATCGCGGTGCGGTTGTGGATCGGGAGCTGCACCCAGAGCGCCGCGCCGGCCACGAGCAGGGCTCCGGCGATTCCCACCCGCGCCCGGCGCCCCACGCTACGCGCCCACGACGTCACGGGAGCGCGGGCCGAGCGTCCGGCGCGCCAGCCAGATCAGGGCGAGCGAGCCCGCGACGCCGGCGCCCCAGTAGAGCCCGATGACCGCCGGCGCGAACGCCCCGCTCCCCGCCTGGACGACCTTCTCCGCCCCGTAGACGAAGAAGAGGTGGAGGAGATAGATGGCGAACGTCGCGTCCGACAGCGACCGCATCCAGCCGGGCACGCGCTCCCGCCCGCACGCGGCCACGAACAGCAGGCCCAGGGTCGCGTAGATGTCCGCCCAGATCGCGCCGCGCACGAGCGAGGTCTGCGGCTGCCCGCCGCCCAGCCACGAGAAGGCGAGCCACGCGAGCGCCAGCCCGACGGCCAGCTTGGCGCGGTGCTCGACGACGAAGCTGCGCACCGCCGCGTAGTGCAGGCGCAGCAGCCAGCCGATCAGGAAGTAGGCCCACCAGAGCAACGGGTTCCGGATGTGCCAGAAGAACGGGAACACCAGCTCCATCCGCGCCTCGAAGAACGCCTGCGAGACGACGAGGGCCGCGGCGAGCACCGCCAGCACGAGTCGCGGCGCTACGGCGAAGAGCGGCGTGGCCAGCACCAGGCAGAAGTGGACGAAGACGTAGTAGTAGGGGCCGAACGAGGAGGCCAGCGCGATCTCGGTGGCCGCGGTGCGCAGATCGTGTGCAGGTCCGGTCGCAGCCCACCAGAGCTGCGCCGCGAACGAGGCCACGAGATACGGCAGGACGACCCGCCGGACGCGCTGGAGCGTGACGCGTCCGGAGACCGGGCTCGTGGTGGCGTAGAGAAAGCCCGAGCACAGCAGGAAGCCGGGCACGGCGAACCGCGTCACGACCTGGAGCCACATCTCCGCCGACGAGATCCGCGGGTCCCACGGGTTCCGGAGGCTGTGGATCAGGACGACGGTCAGGATCCCGACGGTCTTGAGTACGTCGATCTCCGAGAACCGCCTGGGTGCGTCCACGGTCGCCAATCTACACGAATCCGCCCCGTGCCCGGGTGGCGAAGTGCCCGTCAGCGCGAGAGCAGGTCCCGCGCGATCGCGCGCACCTGCATCTCGTCCGTGCCGGCGTAGATCTGCGCCACCTTCGCGTCGCGCGCGAGCTGCTCGACCTGGTACTCGGCCATGTAGCCGTTGCCGCCGAACAGCTGCACCGCCTCGAGCGCCGTCTCCATCGCGGCTTGCGCGGCGTAGAGCTTCATCGCCGATGCCTCGGCGAAGGTCATCGACTTGCCGCTCGCGATCAGCTCGACGTGGCGGAACACCATGTTCTGCACGTTCATGCGCGCCACCTCCATCTTCGCGAGCTTGAGCTGGATCAGCTGGTACTCGCCGATGGGCTGGCCCCACGCGACGCGGTTCTTGGCGTAGTCCACGCAGAGCTCGAGGCAGCGCTCGATGATGCCGAGGCTCATCGCCGCCACGCCCGAGCGCTCGGTCTGGAAGGTGTCCTTGGCGCCGGCCTTGCCCGACTTCGCGGCGCGGTCCTCGCTCTCGCCGAGGAGGCGGTCGACGCCCGCCTTCACGTTCTCGAGGAAGAGCTCGCCCGTGGGCGAGGAGTGCAGGCCCATCTTCCGCATCGGCTTCGTCTGCGTGAGGCCCTCCATCCCCTTGTCGAGCACGAAGTGGAGGATCTTGCGGTCGGCCGGCTCGACGCCCGGCTCGTCGAGCTTGCA
>JBDLIK010000316.1:0-4687 GCA_039714895.1 Myxococcota bacterium
CCGATGGCGAGCAGCGCCAGGAGCAGCAGCCCCGGGATCGCGAACCTCACGCCGCACCTCCCCGGGCGCGCCCGTGTCCGCCTGGCTGGCCTACGGCCTTGGGCTCTGCCTCGTTCGGAGGCTCCTCAATGAAGCGGAAGGTCGTGGCCTTGCCCTTTACGGTCAGCATGGTGGTCTGTGCGGATTCGTCTCCGATCAACATCTCCAGCTCCGACACATTCACCACCCGCGGCAGCTTCGCCACCCGATCGAAGAAGTCCGCGATCTCGTGGAAGCCACCTTGGAACTCGATCTCGATGGGCACCTCGGCGTAGAAGTCGCGCATCACCTCGGGCCGCGGACGGAAGGCCTTGAACTCGAGCCCGGCGTTCTTCCCGAGGCTGGTGATGTCCGTGAGCAGGACGGGCAGCTCCTTCGAGTCCGGAAGCTGTCGCAGGGCCAGCTTCAGGCGAATCTCCAGCGCCGAGACCTCCTCCTCGAAGCTGCCCATGTTCGCGGCCACCGAACGGACCTCGTTGAGCTTGCGCTGGAGCTCGAACTGCTTGGATCGAGCGACCTGGAGGCTCTCGTGGACCGGGATGTAGAAGATGTAGAAGTACGCACCCAGGACGAGTGCGGCCAGCACGGGGAGGGCCGCCAGGCGATACGCCCGGGGAAGCTTCTGGAACTTCTCGAGCTTCGCCTGGAACTGATCGGTACCCAAGTCCATAGCGCTCTAGCCTCCCACTCCGGCGGAGGTGATGTCCTCGGCGTCGTCGGCTGCGATCTCGGTGCTGAGCCGCGCCCGCAGGCGGAACTCGTTCAGCTTGAGACCGTCGCGTTCCAGCAGCTCCGTGGTCTCGAGCTCCACGTCCCGGAAGTACGGGGACTCGCCCAGGGCCGTGAGGAAGAGCGCCACCAGCTCGTTGTCGAGACTGAAGCCCTCGATCCCGACCCCCCGCTTCCCGGTCTCGAGCTTGGTGAGCCAGACCCGATCGGGGGTGTGGGTCGCGAGCTCGTCCAAGACGTGCACCGGCCCCGAGCGCGAGCGATCGAGGGTGTCGATCACCGCGAGCTTCTTCTCGATCTCGGCCTTGGCCGTGCGGAACTCCTCGACCTGCGCGAGCTGCGGCCCGAAGGCATCGATCTGCCGCTGGAGCTGCTGGGTCCCGGACTCGGCGGAGGAGACGCTCGAGAGCAGGACGGCGTGATAGCCCCCCGCCAGCAGCACCGAGCCGATGAGAGTGGCCAGGAGCAGGAGGCCCTGCTGCTGGAGGTCCGCCTTGCGGCGTTCTTCACGGATGGGGAGGAGATTGATCTCGATCATTCAGGCCTCCGCACTGCGCAGTGCGAGCCCGATGCAGACGGCCAGCGAGGGTGCCAGCTCTTCCAGGAATCCGGGCTCGAAGCGGTTCGAGGGCAGCATGCGGGCCAGCGGATCGAGTCGCTCGATCTTGAGCTGTGTCCGCTCGTAGAACGCCTTCTCCAGACCGGAGACCTTGGCTCCGCCGCCGGAGAGCACCACGCGGGCGATGCGGCTCTCCGCGGAGGTCGCCTGGAAGAAGTCCAGGGAGCGGGTGATCTCCGAGATCAACGTCTCGGTGACGGACTGGATGGAGTCCTCCACCTCCTGGGGCACCACCTCCTGCTCGTCGCTCTGCGAACGGCCACCGAGCTTGATCCTCTCGGCCTCGTCGAAGGCCACCGAGAGCGTCTTCTGGATCTCCTCGGTGTACTGATTCCCGCCGGCAGAGATGTCGCGGGTGAAGGCCGGAATCCCTCCGGCGAGGATGTTGATGTTCACGGTCTGCGCCCCGATGTTCACCAGGGCCGCGACCTCCCCCGGCTCCGGATCGTGATTGGTGGTGAAGGCGTTGGCCACGGCGAAGGCCGCCACGTCCACCACCCGCGGGACCAGGCCAGCCTCGGAGAGCACCGCCACGTAGTCGTCGATGAGATCCTTCTTGGCGGCCACGAGCAGCACGTCCATCTGGCCGTCACCCTCTTCGCTCTCCAGGATCTGGAAATCGAGGTTGACCTCGTTGATGTCGAAGGGGATGTACTGCTCGGCTTCCCAGCGGATCGATTCTTCGAGCTCATCCCGGGTCATGGACGGGAGGCTGATCTTCTTGACGATCACCGAGTGGCCCGACACCGCGGCCGCGACCTGTTTGGTCTTGATCCCGGCGTTCGCCGTGGCCTCGGCGATGGCCTCCACGATGGCGCTCGAGTTCAGGAAGGCACCCTGCACGATCGCCTCGGGGGGCAACGGCGCGATGCCTGCGTGCAGGAGCTCGATGCCCTTGGGCTTGTGCACCAGCTCCACCATCTTCACCGAGGAGGAGCCGATGTCGACCCCAACGATCGACTTGGATTTGGAGAGGAATGACACCACGTTCGGCTCCCTGGCTCAGGCCTCGGGCCGCTCGGAGCGGCGGATCGCATACGAGCCGCGGTCTTCTCCGAGCAGACCGCCGAAGACCCGGTCCCGGTCCGTCAGCTTGAGGTCGAGGGCGAGTAGGATCTTCCGCTTGGTGTCGAGACGGCAGGGCCGGCCGGCCTCCACCCGGTCGATGGTCAGGGTGGACAGACCCGCCTTCCGCGCCAGCTCGGCCTTGCTCATCATCTGGGCCTCGCGGAACCGCTGAACATTGTTGTCGGGCACGTCTTCCCTCCGGGCGGGGGTTTGGCGCGGCCGTCCGCCCCGCACGACGCCACTATCGGCCCACACTTCCGGGGACTTGAGGAAGCGCTGGGGTTGTTTGGTGGCACCCGTCACTCCGGCCCGCGGCAGCTCGCGGGCAGCGCACCGGCAGCCGTTCTCCGGTCGGGCTTCCCGGCCCTCACGCGGGGCTCGCTGCCGACCGATGAGGGAGGGGGAGGCTCCATGAAGGAACGCATCCTGATCGTGGACGACGACCCGGGGCTCCGGGAGAGCCTCGAGCTCGTGCTGGCCGCCGAGGGCCATCCCGTGATCGGGGCGGAGAACGCGAGCGCGGCCCTCGAGGTCCTCCAGCAGGCGCCGGTGGACCTGGTGCTCTGCGATCTGCGCATGCCGGGCATGAGTGGCATGGAGCTTCTCCCCGAGCTGGTGCGTCGACTGCCCGCCGCCACGGTGATCATGATGTCCGCCTACGGATCCGCAGATCTCGCCATCGAGGCGATGAAGCGCGGTGCCTACGACTACATCACCAAGCCCTTCGCGCCCTCCGAGGTGCTGCTCACCATCCGCAAGGCGCGCGAGCGAGAGCGCCTGCGTCGCTCCAACCAGCTGCTGCGCCGGGAGGTGCAGCGGGGGGAGCGCCCCATCGTTGCCGCCTCCGAGGGGATGATCCGCGTGCTCGAGGTGGTCGAGCGCGCCGCGGAGTTCAAGGCCACGGTCCTTCTCACCGGAGAGAGTGGGACCGGCAAGGAGGTGCTGGCCCGGGCCATCCACGCCCAGTCCGGCCGACGAGAGGAGGCCTTCGTCGCGATCAACTGTGGCGCGATCCCCGAGACGCTGCTCGAGAGCGAGCTCTTCGGCCACTCCCGGGGCGCCTTCACGGGTGCCGACCGGGCCCGCCGGGGACTGTTCGTGGAGGCCGACGGCGGGACCCTGTTCCTCGACGAGGTCGGCGAGCTCGCCCCTTCCCTCCAGGTGAAGCTGCTGCGGGTGCTGCAGGAAGAGGAGGTCCGGCCGCTCGGCGAGTCCAAGTCCTTCCAGGTGGACGTGCGCGTGATCGCCGCCACGGCCCGGGATCTCGAGGTCGAGGTGGCGGAAGGACGCTTCCGCGAGGACCTCTTCTACCGCCTCAACGTCGTGCGGGTCCCGGTGCCCCCCCTGCGGGAGCGCCGCGAGGACGTCCCGGTCCTGGTGGACCACCTCGTCGCCCGCGCCCGCCAGACCCTCGGCAAGCCGATCCGGGACGTGGCCGACGACGCCCTGACCCGGCTGCTTGCCTACTCCTGGCCGGGGAACGTCCGGGAGCTCGAGAACGTGATCGAGCGCGCCGTGATCCTGGCGGAGGGAGATCGCATCACCCTGCGGGACCTCCCCGAGAACGTGGTCTCCCCCCAGGTCCGGCCCGGGACCCTGGGTGCCGGAGATCTCTCCCTGCGGCGCGCCCGCAAGGCGCTCGAGGCGGACCTGATCGAGCGCGCCCTGCGCGCCACCGGTGGCAACCGGACCCACGCAGCCCGGCTCCTCGAGATCAGCCATCGCGCCCTGCTCTACAAGATCAAGGAGTACGGCGTCCGATCCTAGTCCGCGCGGGAGGCGGGGACGGCCTCTTCGGTCTCGCGGAGGGTGATCTCGAAGCGCTGGGCGGTGCTGGCGCCCTGGGGATCCGCCACGGCGAGGTCCACCGGATGGGCGCCCACCTGATCGGCGCTGGGCTTCCAGCGCACCTCCCCGAGCACCGGGTCCACGCGCATCCCCGGCGGGCCCTCCAGCAGCCGGAAGCGCAGGGTCCGGTCTCCGTCGGGGTCCTCGGCCTCGAGCTGGTAGACGAACTCGCCGTCTGCCAACCCTCCAGGCGGCGACGAGACGATGCGCGGCGCACCGTTCGCCACCCGGACCGTGGGGCTCACCAGCGCCTCGCTGCGGACGTCGCCATCGGTGGCGACCACGCGCGCCTGGATCTGATCGCCGCGCTCGAGACCCTCGGTGGAGAAGGAGGGACCCACGTCCTTCACCTCGCGGCCGTTGATCGACCAGTGGTACTCGAAG
>JBDLIK010000317.1:0-4675 GCA_039714895.1 Myxococcota bacterium
TCGCGAACCTGGCCTTCAAACCAAGGATGAACCTGACCCGCTATCACGGCCTGTTTTCCCCAATCGTGTTTTTGATCCGGGTTGCTGCGGACTAATGGCCGCAAATGAATGTCCGCTTACATTCCAGAAGTTTAAGGCAATTCTCTGAACTTCTCATTAGGCCGTCTAATTGTAACCGTTCAATTTAAGACGTTCTTCCTCTGGCGCTCCGGCGGAACCTCCCGGCGTTGGCGAGAGGGGTGTGCGCAGCTCGCGAGGACTCCCGCTACTCGGTTCCGCATTCAGCACGGACCTCCCGTATCCACCACTACGCGCGTGGTATCGAACCGTACGACGCCGTCGTTGTCCTGGACGGTCGCCTGGATTGTGTGCTCCTGGAGTCCGCAGTTCGGATCGTCCAGCGTCACGTCGAGGGACGCGCCGACACCGAGCGCCCCCTGGACGTCGGACGACCAGGAAATCGTGCTGCTGAGATCCCCGTCCTCGAAGTCGGAGGCGCTCGCCTGCAGGAGAACGCTCGAGCCCGCGACGACGACGAAGGGATCCTGGCTCGGTTGAAGGATCGTGATCGTGGGTGGCGTGTTACCTCCAGAGGGCGTGACCTGGATCTCGACGCTCACCATGCCCACGCCGGCGTCGCTGTCTTCGCCGTAGAAGCGGATCTCGTGCATCCCGCCCGAGAGGGTCCGGCTCAACTCGTACCCGCTCCCGAGGAGCCCGTCGATCGATGACTCCCACCACACGCCGGAAGCCGGAAGCGCCTGGAAGCTCTCCAGGTCGAAGGACTCGCCGCGGAAGTCGATGAGCTCGCCCTCGAAATAGGCGATCGACTCGAAGGGAGCGAGGATCGTCATGAAGGGAGGCGCGTTGAACATGTGGACAGTGATCGAATCGCTGTGCGTCCATCCGAAGCTGTCTGTCACGGTGGCCGTGATCGTGTGGGTGCCTGGCGAGAGGTTCGGGAAGTAGGCCGCCCCGCCCGATCCGAGCACGCCGTCGCGATCGCTGCTCCATTCGATGGGGAGCCCGGTCTTGTCCTCGCGATCGGTGGCCACCGCCCGGAAGCCGCTAAGCAGGAAGCCATCCACCGTCTGGCCGTCGGCGGGAGCAGTGATCTCGATCTCGGGCGGTGCGTCGCCGAGTGCTCCGCGGACCGCCTCCTGGGCCTTGACCACGCGTCGCACGAAGCCGTCGCTGCTCTCGCCTGCGCGATCGAGCAGGACCTGGAGCGCCTCGGCGCCGCCGAGACCGGGAGCGGCGGCCATCACCATGGCGAGCACGCCGGAGACGTACGGAGCGGAGAAGCTGGTCCCACCGCGTACCGTCGCGGTGGCGCCCGATGCGTCGCCCCCGGGTCGGGCCCCGACGTGGACGCGGTAGGGCGCGTAGATGTCTACATCTCGGGCACCGTAGTTCGAGTTGGAGTCGTGCCAGACGCTCTTGTAGCCGAGGCCGCCGACGCAGAGCACACCCTCGTTCTCGCAGGGGTACCACCACTCCTCTTCCCACACGAAGCCACCGAACGAGTCCGTGGCGTCCACGTTGACGCCGGAGTTTCCCGCGGATGCGATCACGATGATGCCGTTGTCGAGCAGCATCTCCGTGTCCTCCGTGAGCATGTCGTACATGCCCGTCTCGGTCGCGGGGATGGGCCCGCCGTAGCTCAGGTTCAGGATCCGCGCGCCCTGGGCGACTGCCTGCAGGATTGAGTCACGCTTAGTCGCCGTGTCGGAGATACCGTGAACCGTGATGGGCAGGACCACCTGGCCGCCGGTGCCCGCGATGCCGCTGCCGTTGTCGATCAGGGAAGCCGCCACCTGCGCGACGCTCGTCCCGTGCCACGGGCACGCGCCTCCGCCCGAGCAGGCAATGGGGTTGGCCGTGTCGAACTCGGTCCCCGTTCCTGCCGAAGTCAGCGCGATCCGATCACTCGGCATGTCGGGGTCGTTGCTCATGAAGCCTGCGTCGAGGATGCCGACGGGCACGCGCTCGCCGTCGAACCCGCTTCGCTGTAGATAGCCCCACGCGGTAGTGATGCCGTGGTTGGGCGACAGGTACTCGCCGAGTCCCGGAACCGCACCGTCGACGAGGTTGACCTGCATGAATGCATCCGGGTTCCACGGATCGTCGTCGAGATTGTCACCCATGGGCGCCTCCAGAGTGGCCTTCTCCGCGATCCCCGTGCCCTGGAAGACGAAGTTCACGTTGGCGGAGTAGCCGGCGAGTCGCGCCTTGGCCGCCGCGGCGAAGATCCCCATGCCGTTCGCATCCGCGAAGCGCAGCTCCGACAGGATCTCCGGTTCCAGGGAGAGCAGATCGGTGTCCAGCTGACTCGCGTCGACGAGGGAGGGGTCCAGCTTCACGATGTGCGAGGTCCTTCCCTGGAGACCGTAGTCGGACGGGTCGGTCGACGAGACCACGGTGGCCCCGACCCCAGCGAAGTCCGCCAGGAACTCCGACAGCTCGGCGGGCTCGTCCGTGAGCAGCACCAGCTCGTCGGCCACGAAGTGTGCGGGATCCCCCGTGGCCCCCGTCACGGCGCTCACTGGCAGGGGCGCGCCTCCGTCGTCTCGCGGCGGAAGCTCGTCCACATGCTGCACGATCGCTGGGTCGACGAAAACGCGGGCCGGTGCCGGCGGCAGGATTTTGAGTGTCGCCTCCACCATGTTCGCGTTCGGGCCGACGGCCGTGAGCACCGCGTTCTCTTCCGCAGCGACGGTCTTTGCCGTGAGCGGGAAGCGGACGCTTCGCTCGCCACCGGGAACGACCACGCTGGACGGCGCGAGCAGGTTCGGGCTGCTGGAAGTCAACGCGAACTCGCTGCCGCCTGGCGCCGCGGCGCCGTCGAGGCTGAGCTCTGCCTCGAGCGCGCGTCCGCCGCGGAGCGCGCGCGGGTGGAAGCTCAGGTTGCTGCCGCCGGACGGCAACACGTCGAGTCCGGCCGAGACCGAATGAGCCCCCCAGGCCGCCGCCACCGAACTCTCGATGATCTCGGTCACCGCGTGGGTTGCGACCTCGAACGGTGCGCGATCCTGCCCCTCCGCGACGCGAAGGGTGGGGGTGGGCACGACCTTCGGATGCGCGCCGTGGAGCACGATCTCGAGTCCGCCCACTGGAGCGGGGCCGTCGAGTACCACGACACCGGGGAGCACGTTGCCACCGACGACCCAAGGGAGCGCGAGGTCGACGCCTTTCACCTGTACGCCGGCGACGTCGAGACGACCGTGCGCAAAGGAGTGGGGTTCCCTCAGTGCGGCGACGAGCGTCACCATGCGGCTCCCGGTTGCGCCGAGGATCTCGATCGGAACCTCGCGCTCGGTCTCGCCGGGCAGGATCTTCAGACTCTCCGGGAGTACGACGACCGAGGGCTGCGTCGACTTCAGGTTGAGGATCAGCCCCGTCTTCGGCGCGGGATCGGACAGCACGACGGTCCCGATTACCGAGGCGCCGCCGGTGACGGGCGACTCTGGCAGCTCGAATGCGACCACGCGCGGCGCCCGCTCCTTGAGCTCCTGTGCCAGCGCATCGAGTTCCGTCCCTTGGGTGGCGCAACTCGCCCACAAAATGCCAAGGAAGATCCCCAGCTTGAGTAATCTGTCCATCACATTCTCCCCGCCCCTTCAGGTACCCTGTCCGCTTTCCGGCGGTTACCGAATTTGCGTGTTTGCACTCGGGCCCAGCACCAGCAACGCGACCGACAGCTTCCAAAGGCTCATCAATGACTTATCTTTCGATTTCAAAGCCTTTGCGCTGCAGCTACCAGGATTCCGGAGTAAGGACCCTTCGTCGTTCTTCGTGCTTAATAAAACAAAGCATAGTCCCGGGGGTGCCTGAATGCCAGATTTGTAATGGGTGGGATGCTGTTTTTTCAAGCCGGTAAAATAGTGGTTTATGCAGTAAGCAATAAAACACCTAGCAAAGCGCTCGTGGGGGCGCTTGCTTCGCTGTGCGCCCCACAGCTTAACTGTTATAACTTCAAGTCGGATAAATGAAATACGCAATTGTAAATGGACAGCGGGCCGAGCCAACCAAAGCTGCTAAAGGCAGGGTTTAAAGGTGTGGTTAGTCATCGGTCTGTTTGTGGATCAGTTTCAGTTTTGCACGACTCCGTGGCCGAGGTTTGCCCGGTGTTTGGACCAGCTTCCCAAGTACCCGTTTCAATGTTGTCGATTGCAGTTCCCTCAGCTTGGTCATGCGGGGCGTGTCGGGATCGTGGGTTATCTTCTCACGCATGATCTGGTTTTCAAGCACCTCAAATTCAGAAGCGACTTCAAACAGGAGAGTTTTGTCGTTGTCGACTACTAATCTGGGAGTAGTGGCTTTCTTTTTCATGGTTTGTTCCTCATTGTTATTAATTGTTATTAATGGTTGTCCCTGGTGTCAGGATTTGTAGTCCCAGTGCTGGGGGTAGGGTTATTGATTGTGTATGTCAAAACCGTACAAAGTGCCTTGCTTCCAGTTCAATTGACTTGAATATTTGTTGCTCCGTCATTGGTCGGGCCAAGGCTAGCTTTTGTAGCCAGGGGAAGGGCGTAACCTTTGACTTATGGTGAATCGCATGACATGTAGCACAAAGTGTGATTAGGTTGTGTGCCACGTTATGCATGGGTACGTGGTCGATATGATGGACGATTAGTTTCTTGGTATTTCCGCATGCCACGCACATATACCGGTC
>JBDLIK010000318.1:0-4656 GCA_039714895.1 Myxococcota bacterium
CCCGGGGAGATCTCGAGAACATCCGCGCGCTGGTGGCCCGGCTCGACGTGCCGGTGACCGGCGGGGGCCGCATCCACGTCTACTACCTGAAGAACGCGCACGCCGAGGAGCTGGCGGAGACGCTCAACGCCCTCATCAGTGGACAGGGGAGCTCCTCCCAGGCGGTGGGCCAGGCCGGGGCCCAGGCGCTGCGCGCCACGGTGACCGCGCTCGCCGAGGGCATCACGGTGACCGCCGATCCGTCCACCAACTCGCTGCTGATCCAGGCCAGCCAGGAGGGCTTCTCGACGCTCTCCCAGGTGATCGCCCAGCTGGACATCCCGCGGCCCCAGGTGCTGGTGGAAGCGCTGATCATGGAGGTGGACATCAGCGACGGCCAGAGACTCGGCTTCAACGGGATCGCGCGCGTCGTCCGGGGCAAGACGGACTACCGGATCGGATCGCTCACCGGGATCGACCAGACGGTCGGGGACCTCACCGAGGCCAAACTCAACGAGGACGGCGGCGTGGACACCGGAAACCTCGCCAACGCGCTGATCAGCAGCTTCGTCGGCGCGGTGTCGCGGAACACCCTCAAGCTCGATCCCGTGACGGGGGAGGTGGTCGGCGGCTCCTTGTTCCAGTCCCTCATCACGGCCTCCGCCAGCGACAACGACACCGAGGTGATCTCCGCTCCCCACGTGCTGACCAGCGACAACGAGGAGGCGGAGATCAAGGTGGGTGCGAACATCCCGATCATCACCAGCCGGGTCCAGTCGGCGGCGGGAATCGACGCCAACGTCGGCAACCTCGCGACCTCCGTGAACGTCGAGCGCCAGGACATCGGCGTGACCCTGCGGGTGAAGCCCCAGATCAGCGAGGGCGACAACGTCCGCCTGGACATCTTCCAGGAGATCACGGACTTCACCAGCGCCCTGGTGCAGGCTGCCGTCGGGAGCCAGGACGACGTGGGCCCCGCGCTCACCAGCCGCAAGGTGGAGAACACCGTCGTGGTCGGGGATGGCGACACGGTAGTGATCGGTGGCCTCATCAGCGAGGACTACGAGGACATCGTGACCAAGGTGCCCTGGCTGGGAGACATCCCCTTCCTCGGCTGGCTGTTCAAGACCACGAGCAGGGACCTGACGAAAGTCAACCTGCTCGTCTTCCTCACCCCTCACATCGTGCGCGACACCGAAGACCTGGCGAAGGAGACCATCCGCAAGCGCGAGGAGTTCTGGGATGCCTCCAAGCAGTCCCTCGAGCTCTCCGAGAGCGAGCGGGAGGAGACCGAGGAGCGCCGCGCCAAGGCCAAAGCGGCCGGCGTGGAGTACTCGGAGGCCCTGAGCGGACACCCGGTGCGGGGACGCCTCCTCGAGCATTCGGAGCGCTACCCGCTGGAGCGCATGCTGGAGATCGAGAACGAACGCAGGCGGCAGCGCGAGGCGGCGTCCCTGCCGCTCCCGGAGATCCCTCGCTTCGGAGTGCGGGTCGGCGTCTTCCGCGACCAGGCCGAGGCCTCGCGCACGCTCACCGAGCTGCTCGACGCGGGCTACGACGGCACGCTGGTGTCCGGGGAGACGGCGGGCGAGCTGCTCTTCGAGGTCCGGCTCGGGCCCTTCGAGGGGCTCGAGGACGCCGAGGAGGCGGCGGGGGTCGCCCGCAGCGCCTTCGGCCTCTCGCCGGAGGTGATCCTGGATCGGGAGGAGCCGTGAGCAGCGCCCTTCCCTCGGGACCCCGCCTGGGCCTGCGCGAGATCCTGCTGCGTCACACCCCCCTCAGCCAGGAGCAGCTCGAGCAGGCGCTGGCGCGGCAGCAGGAGATCGGGGGGCGGCTGCTGGACGTGCTCGTCGAGCTCGAGCTGCTCAACGAGGACGAGATCCTCGACGCCTGCGGTCGCCAGCTGGGCTTGCCCGTGCGCACCGCCATCGGGCCCGGAGACGTGGACGAGGCCCTGGCGCTGCAGGTGCCCATCGGCTTCGCGAAGACCCACGGCCTGCTTCCCCTCGGGCGCAGGGAGGGGGGCTCGGTCCACGTGGCGCTCTCCGATCCCTTCGACACGGCGCCGCTGGACGATCTGCGGCTGCTCTTCGAGGGCGCCGAGATCGAGACCGAGCTTGCCTCCCGGCGCGCGATCATGGGGGCGATCAACCAGGTCTACGACCGGGGAGCGGGCTCCACCAGCGAGCTGGTGGAGGACGCCACGGGCGATCTCGAGTCCCTGGCCGATGAGATCAGCCACGAGCCCCAGGACCTGCTGGATGCCTCGGACGAGGCCCCCATCATCAAGCTGGTGAACTCGCTGCTCCAGCACGCGGTGAAGGAGCGGGCCAGCGACATCCACATCGAGCCCTTCGAGAGCGAGATCCGGGTCCGCTTCCGGATCGACGACATCCTCTACGAGCCCATGAAGCCGCTGCCCCGGGCGCTGCATGCGAGCATCGTCTCGCGCATCAAGATCATGGGGCACATGAACATCGCCGAGAAGCGGCTGCCCCAGGATGGGCGCATCCGGCTCAAGATCGCCGGCCGGGACTACGACGTCCGGCTCTCCACCCTGCCCATCTCCCACGGCGAGCGTGTGGTGCTGCGGCTGCTGCCGCGCACCGCCGAGCTGCTGAACCTCGAGACCCTGGGCTTCGACGAGAACCAGCTGGCCACCTGGGAGCAGCTGATCAAGCGGCCCAACGGGATCGTGCTGGTGACCGGGCCCACCGGCAGTGGCAAGACGACGACGCTCTACGGGGCGCTGTCCCGGATCAACACCACCGACAAGAACATCATCACCATCGAGGAGCCGGTGGAGATCCAGCTCCAGGGGGTGGGGCAGATCGAGGTCAACCACAAGATCGGGCTCGATTTCGCCCTGGGGTTGCGCCACATCCTGCGCCAGAACCCGGATGTGATCCTGGTGGGCGAGATTCGCGACCTGGAGACGGCCGAGATCGCCATCCAGGCCTCGCTCACGGGCCACCTGGTCTTCTCGACGCTCCACACCAACGATGCGCCCAGCGCGCTGACCCGCCTGGTGGATCAGGGCGTGGAGCCCTATCTGGTGGCGTCCTCCCTGGTGGCGGTGCTCGCCCAGCGCCTGGTGCGGGTGCTCTGCACCGAGTGCCGGGAGGCCGCGGACGCCACGCCGGCGGAGTGCGCCGAGATCGGGTTGCCCGTCCAGGATCCGCCGCTGCGGGTCTTCCGTCCGGTGGGGTGCCCACGCTGCAACCACACCGGCTACCGGGGACGGATCGGCATCTTCGAGCTGATGCTCGTGGACGACGAGATCCGCTCGATGGTGGCCGAGAGCATCGACGCCAAGACCATCAAGCGCAAAGCCATGGCGAAGGGCATGAGCTCGCTGCGAAGCGACGGAGCCCGCAAGGTGATCCGGGGGCTGACCTCCGTGGCCGAGATCGTTCGGGCCACCGAGGAAGAAGGCGTCGTCGCCCAGATCTAGGGGGGGCCGACGAGAGGAGATCACCAGATTCGTGCCGGTCTTTGCCTACAAGGGGGTCACGACCGCCGGGCGGTCCACCCGGGGCCTGGTGGACGCCGAGAGCCTGCGGGCCGCGCGCAGCAGGCTGCGACGCGACGGCGTCTTCCTGACCGAGCTCGCCGAGGGCGGGGCCGACGATGCCGTGCGCGAGAAGCGCGAGAGGCGCCGGGGCCTCTCCTTCCGCCGCGTCTCGGCTCTGGACCTGGCCCTCCTGACCCGCCAGCTCTCGACCCTGGTGGGGGCCGGGATCCCATTGGTGACGGCGCTCAGCGCGCTCACCGAGCAGGTGGAGGGCTCGAAGCTCAAGGCCGTGGTGGCGGGCGTCCGGGACCGGGTCAACGAGGGCGCCACCCTCGCCGACGCCCTGGCCCAGGCGGGCCCCTTCTCGGAGCTCTACGTGGGCATGGTGCGGGCGGGGGAGACCGGCGGAGCCCTCGAGCAGGTGCTGGCCCGCCTGGCCGAGTACCTGGAGAGCCAGGTGCGGCTGCGGAACAAGGTCGGCTCGGTCCTCATCTATCCCGTGGTGATGTTCGGCTTCGCGATGCTGGTGGTGGCCGCCCTGGTCACCGTGGTGCTGCCCCAGATCACCCAGCTGCTGGCGAGCCTCGACCAGGAGCTGCCGGTGTACACGCGGGCAATCATCGCGCTCTCGGACTTCGCTCGGAGCTGGTGGTGGGCGCTGGGCCTCGGTGGCGCGGCGCTCTTCGTGCTGCTGCGCGCCGCCATCGCCACCGAGTCCGGACGCCGGAGCTGGGACCGCCTGCGCCTGGATCTCCCCGTGGCCGGGCGGGTGGTGCGGCTGCTGGCGATCTCCCGCTTCTCCCGCACGCTCTCCACGCTCCTCGCCGGGGGCATCCCCATCGTACGCGCCCTCGACGTGTCGAAGCACGTCGCCAACAACGTGATCCTCGGAGAGGCGATCGACGCCGCCCGGGTCAGCCTCACCGAGGGCGCAACCCTCGCCGCCCCGCTGCGGGCGAGTGGAGAGTTCCCGGCGCTGGTCGTCCACATGGTGGACGTGGGAGAGCGCAGCGGGGAGCTCGAATCCTTACGGTCATCAAGGATCACTTCCAGCCCGGCTGCCATCAATATCCTGTACAGTTCATCAGCCTTTTCCTCGCCGCCCTTCAGTGAAACAATATGCACATGGAAAGGAGCGACTGAGATCGGCCACACCAGGCCAT
>JBDLIK010000319.1:0-4649 GCA_039714895.1 Myxococcota bacterium
TGGGGGAGCATGACCTCGTAGTCCTCGAAGAAGCGCTCGGCCATCTGCACGGTGTGGGAGACCGCGCGGGCCGTGATGATCATCGGGATCACCAGGATGAGGGGGTCGAAGGTGATGCCGCGCCAGCCCGTGTAGCCGAGCCCCCAGATCACGGTGGCGACGGCCGCGACGAAGGGAATGAAGACCCCGTGCCAGCGCCGGAAGTAGAGCCAGAGCAGCCCGAAGATGACCATGATGGTCATGATCACGTACTGCACGATCTCGAAGGCGTGCTTCAGGATCCAACCGTTGAGGATGGGGAAGCCCGAGACGTAGATCTTGAGGTTCTCGGTCTCCTCGCCGGCCTTGATGGCCTGGACGTGGTCGAAGACCGCCTGATAGACCTCGCGGCTCGAGAGTCGATCGGTGACGAAGCCGGCGGTGATGAGCGCGCCCTTCTCGTCCCAGGAGACGAGCCGTCCGTAGATGAAGGGCGGGTTCTGGCGCACCAGCTCGCGGATCTCGTCGGCCTCGCCCTGGGTCTCGGGCGTGGTCTTCATCAAGATGTCCGAGGTGATCGACCCGTCGGGCTCGATCTGCACCACCCGGGTGCTGCGGTGGGACACCGAACGGACCTGGTCGTGGTTCACGGGGTAGGGGGGGTAGACCCGGTCGAGCTCCTTCAGGATCTCGGTGGCGGTCCGGCTCTCGTCCTCCTCGAGCTGCTCCCGTAGCTCTTCGCGCGCCTCCGTCTGGCTGTCGTAGCGGTACTTGTAGCCGTCGACGCAGACGGGGGTGTCCACCTCTTCGGGGCTGCACTCCACGCCGATGCCATCGAGGGCGGAGGTGATGGTGTTGATCTTGCCCAGAGTCTCCGGCGTGAAGACCGTGCCATCCTCAACGATGAGGGCGATGGCGACGAGGGAAGCCGTGCCGAACTCGCCAGCGAACTTGTCCTGGGCGTGGATGAAGGGATGGTCGGGCCAGAGGTCGCGGGCGCTGGTGTCGATCCGCGTGATCGGCCCCGGAAGGGGGGCGCCGAAGAGCGTCGTTACGGCGTTCAACGTGGGATAGAAGAAGAACAGCGTGAGCAGGATCAGCAGGGATCCGAAGAGCGCCCGATGGCGCACCACGAATCGTGCGAAGCGGAGCGTCCCGGTCTCGCGGACGGTGTGGGTCGGCGTTCCTTCGGCCATGAGGCTCCTCGTCCCTGGGGATGCGCGACCAGCACCCTCGCGAACCTTATTTCCGAACCGCCCCCGGGGTCAAGCAAACGAAGCATCGGCTCCCAGGTATTCCTGGAGATGTGGTGAATTCCCATCAGGTTCTGGAAGGTACCGGGGGGTCGTCGCGGTCTTGGGTCGAGTTCCTACTGTCGTGCCGTGACGACGCCGAGAGTCTTCGTGACCCGAGCCCTCCCCGGACGGGCGCTCGAGCGACTGTCCCGGGCAGCGTGCGTGGAGCTCTGGCCGGGGCCGGGCGCCCCCGAGCCCGCGCAGCTTCGCCAGGGTGCGGCCGGTGCCGCAGGTCTCCTCTGCGTGCTCTCGGATGGCATCGACGCGGCGCTGCTCGAGGCGAGCCCCGACCTCCGCGTGGTGTCGAGCTGCTCGGTGGGACTCGATCACGTCGACCTCGCCGCGGCACGAGCGCGTGGGATCGCGGTCGGCCACACCCCGGGTGTTCTCGCCGAGACCACAGCCGATCTGACCTTCGGTCTGCTGCTCGCCGCCGCCCGACGCATTGCCGAGGCGGATCGTTTCGTGCGCCGGGGCGACTGGGTGCCGGGGCGCGGCTGGGACCCGGAGCTGCTGCTCGGACGGGACGTGCACGGAGCGACCCTCGGGATCGTGGGGCTCGGTGAGATCGGCCGGGCAGTGGCGCGTCGGGCCGCGGGCTTCGGCATGCGCGTGCTCGGCTGGTCGCGCAGCGGACGAAGCGTGGACGGCGTGGAGACGGCACCGTTCGGACGGCTCCTGGAGGAGGCCGACTTCGTCACCCTCCATCTGGCGAGCACGCCGGAGACCACGAACCTGATCGACGCAGAGGCCCTGGCCCGCCTGCGCCCGGGGGCCTTCCTCGTCAACACCTCCCGGGGTGACATCGTCGACGAGGCCGCACTGGTGGACGCGCTCCGCACTGGGCAGCTGGCCGGTGCCGGACTCGACGTCTACTCCCGCGAGCCCCTACCGGTCACGAGCGCACTGGTCGAGATGGACAACGTCGTGCTGGCGCCGCACATCGGCAGCGCCAGCCTCGCCACCCGCGCCCGCATGGCCGAGCTGGCCGTAGACAACCTGCTGGCAGGCCTCGAGGGCCGTCCCCTCCCGCACCCCGCCCCGGGCGCTCCGGGCTGACAGAAGGAGGGGAGCCCGGCCGGGTTGCTTCAGGTGCAGCGGGAGATGAACGAGCGGGGGCTCACCACGGTGGCCCCACGATGGCGCGCCCGGGCGGCGAGGCGGCGATCGGCGGTCACCACGGCGACTTCCTGCGCCGGGGCGGCCTCGCGCACGCGGGAGATCAGCCAGTCGTCTGCAGACGGCGCGAACACCACGCCGACGCGGCCTTCGCCCGCCTCGTCCGGCGGGGGCGGGTGATCGCCGTCGAAGACCACCCAGACCTTCGCGTCCTTCCCGCCCGGGCGGAACCGTTCGACCCGGGCCAGCAGCTCGGCGCGACGCTCCCGCCGCCACCACTCGCTTCGTTCCCGGCCCGACAGCAGTCCCACGTGGAGCACGTTGAAGCCATCCACCAGCCAGAGCCGGATGGCGTCGAACCTGGTGTCTTCCAGCGCGGAGGCATCTAGCGCGGTGGCGTCCTCGGAAGAAGGCACGTTCTCCCCTTGCCCGGGAAGAGGATACGGGCTCACCCCGGTGCGGGACCAGCTGGCTCCCAGCAGCCCCAGCCCTACGATGGCAGCCACGATTCCCGCGCTGCTGGCCGCCTCGGCCAGCAGCCGAAGGCTCTCGGCCCCCCGCCGTTCGGCACCTCGCATCCCGCCCTCCTCGATCACGCGGCCAGGCTGCCCCCGCGGCATGACGGATGCGGTCACGGGCTTGCAGGAGAACCGGGTGTGGGGTACCCGCAACGCCATGTCCTCCAAGGACTTCCCGAAGCGTCTGCTTCCGGTGGGCCTGGTCCAGACGCGGGCCTCCGAGCTCCCCGCCGAGAACCTGGACCGCGCCCTGGTGGGTGTCGAGGAGGCGGCGCGCCAGGGCGCTCGTCTGGTCTGCCTCCAGGAGCTCTTCCACTCGCGTTACTTCTGCCAGCGCGAGGACCCGGAGAACTTCGCGCTCGCCGAGCCGGTGCCGGGTCCCAGCACCGAGGCGCTCGGAAAGCTCGCGGCCCAGCTGGGGGTCGCGGTGATCGTCTCGGTGTTCGAGCGTCGCACCGAGGGCCTGTATCACAACACGGTCGTGGTGCTCGGCGCCGACGGTCGTTCCTGTGGGCGCTATCGCAAGATGCACATTCCCGACGACCCTCTCTACTACGAGAAGTTCTACTTCGCGCCGGGGGATCTGGGGTTTCCGAGCGTCTCGACGGCCGGGGCTCGCATCGGGACCCTGGTGTGCTGGGACCAGTGGTTTCCCGAAGCGGCCCGGCTCAGCGCCCTCTCCGGCGCCGAGGTCCTCTTCTACCCCACCGCCATCGGCTGGCAATTCGACGAGGGCGCGGAGGTGGACGCCGCCCAGCACGATGCCTGGGAGACCATCCAGCGCGCCCACGCCATCGCGAACGGAGTCTACGTGGTGGCCGTGAACCAGGTGGGTCGCGAGGAGGAGATCCGCTTCTGGGGTCAGTCCTTCGTGGCGGATCCCTACGGCCGGGTGCTCGCCCGCGCCTCGGCGGACGACGAAGAGGTGCTCGTCGTCGAGCTCGATCTCGCTCGGGTGGGACGGGCACGGCAGGAGTGGCCCTTTCTGCGGGATCGGCGCATCGATGCCTACGGCGAGCTCACCCGTCGCTTCCGCGACGACTGATCCCTCGGACGTGCAGTGGCCGGCGCTGGCAGAGCAGGGATATCGCTGGCCTGCGGAGTGGGAGCCCCATCGCGCCACCTGGTTCTCCTGGCCCCACAACGCCCTTACCTGGCCGGGCCGGCTGGCGCGCGTCGAGGACGCGTTCGTCGCCATGGTGCGCGCGCTCGAAGGGCGCGAGCGGGTCTGCATCAACGTGGTCGACGACGAGATGGCGGAGCGTGTACGTGTGCGCCTGCGGGCCGGCGGGGTCGCGTCCGATGCCCCGGAGCTCCACCTGATTCCCACCGACGACGCCTGGGTGCGGGACCACGGCCCGCTCTGGGTCGTGAGAGATACCGCGGCGGATCGCGAGCGCTTGGTGCTGGACTTCGTCTTCGACGCCTGGGGGAGGAAGTACCCCCCGTGGGATCGGGACGACGCCGTTCCCCGACGGATGGCGGCGCGGCTCGGGCTGCGCCGGCATCGCATCGAGACCGTGCTCGAAGGGGGCTCCATCGACGGCAACGGTGGCGGTCTGCTGCTCACCACCGAGAGCTGTCTCCTCCACCGGAATCGAGGCTCGCGGACCCGCGAGGCACTCGAGGAGATGCTCCACGCCGTGCTCGGGGTGGAGCAGGTGCTCTGGCTCTCTGGGGTCGTCGAGGGAGACGACACCGATGGCCACGTGGACGACCTGGCGCGCTTCGTGGCGCC
>JBDLIK010000320.1:0-4643 GCA_039714895.1 Myxococcota bacterium
CGGCATCCCCCATGAAGACTGGGGCGAGCAGATCAAAGCCGTGGTGGAGCCGACGGCCGGGGTGGAGCCCCGCGAGGCCCTCGCCGAGGAGCTTCTGACCTTCTGCGCGGAGAAGCTCGCGAAGTTCAAGACGCCTCGTTCCATCGACTTCACCGTCGAGATGCCCCGCGACCCCAACGGAAAGCTCTACAAGCGCAAGCTTCGCGACCCCTACTGGGAAGGTCGCGAGAGAGCCATCTGACAACCGATGAACTTTGCGTTCTCGGAGGAGCAGGAGGCGTTTCGCGAGGTCCTGCGTCGCTTCGGCGACGAGCGCTGGTCCCTCGCCGAGGTGCGCCGCGGGCTCGACACCCCCGAAGGCTTCGATCGCGGCGCCTGGAAGCAGCTGTCCGAAGAGCTCGGGCTCCCGGGGCTGATCCTGCCCGAGGAGGTGGGCGGCCAGGGCTTCGGGTTCCTCGAGCTCGGCATCGCCTTCGAGGAGCTCGGTCGTCAGCTGGCGGGCGGCCCCCTGCTCGCCACCGTGTGCGCGAGTCTGGCCATCCTGAACGCGGGAAGCCCCGACGACCGCCAGCGCTGGCTGCCGAGCATTGCATCCGGGGAGACGATCGCGAGCCTGGCCTGGCTGGAGGGTCGACCCGGAGCCAAGGCCGGGGAGGTCCCTCATCTGCGGCGGGACGGTGAGCGCTGGCGGGTCTCCGGGCGCCGACTGGCCCTCGACGGCGCGAGCGCCGATCTGCTGGTGGTCCCGGCGAAGCTCGCCGAGGGCGAGGGCATCTCTCTGCTGGTGATCCCGAGCGACGCTCCGGGCGTCCGGACCCTGCCCGTCGAGCCTTTCGACCTCTCGCGGCGGCTGGCAGAGGTCGACTTCGACGAGGCACCGGGACACCTGCTCGGCGAGGAGGGACAGGCGGAAGCCGCCTTCGACCGGAGCCTCGATCAGGCCAACCTGGCAGTCTGCGCCGAGATGGTGGGCGGCGCCGCGCGCTGTCTGGAGATGGCCGTCGAGTACGCGAAGACACGGGTCCAGTTCGCCCGGCCCATCGGATCGTTCCAGGCCATCCAGCACAAGACCGCCGAGATGCTGCTCGAGCTCGAGACGGCGCGCTCGGCCGCCTACTGGGCGTGGTGGGTGGCGGGAGAGGCCGATGGCGATCTCGCCGAGGCAGCGAGCCTCGCCAAGTCCTGCTGCGCCGACGCCTTCGATCGCGCCGCTCGCGAGAACCTGCAGATCCACGGTGGCCTCGGCTTCACCTGGGAGCACGACGCCCACCTCTTCTACCGTCGGGCCCGGGCGGACGACACGCTCTTCGGCGACGCGCCCTCCCACCGTGCCCGGCTGGCAACGCACCTCGGCCTGTAGAGCCGGGGCACACCCGAGGATGCACCGAGTGGCGTCAGGGCAACCCCGATGGCTGCAGGCGAAGCCCGCAGCCGTCAGCGCCCCGGGTCGGTGACCCGTTGATGGAGCTCCTCGAGGGAAGGCAGGAACTCATCCGAGACCGGCCCTTCGCGGATGATGAGCGCCCGGACGTCGCGCAGGCGAGTCTCGAGCTCCGGCAGGGTCTCGATGCGGCGGGCGTCGCGCAGGAGCCGGGCGACCTTCTGGTAGGCCGCCTCGGTCGCGTGCTTCGCGGCGGGATGCTTCTCCCTCCAGTCCCGGAGCTCACCGAGAACCTTGTTGATCTCTACCCGGAACACTTCTAGCCGGAGTCCGGCTTGACGATCCGGTAGATCACGGTGCCTCGCGCCACGAGCTGACCTTGGCGACCTGCCACCTCCACCTCGCTCCAGAAGAGCTCGCGGTCGCTCTGCACCACCCGCCCGTAGCCGACGAGGTCCTCGCGGGGGAGCGAGCCCAGGATCTGTGCCTGGATGGAGGGGGTCGAGGCCTTGTAGGGGCCCGGGCCGGTCTCCGCCCAGGCGGCCATGGCGCCGGTGGTGTCGAAGAGCGCGAGGGCGGCGCCCTCGTGAACGCCGCTGGGATCGTCGCCGTTGTCTTCGCGCCAGGGCATCACCAGCCGGGAGCGACCGCCAGCCATGAGCTCCACGCCGATGCCCCGGGCCGCGATGAAGGGAGTCTTTACGATGTGCGGACCGAGCGGGCCGGGATCCACCCGCCCATCGTCTCCGTCTGAGCGGGCGGGCGGGGCGGGCTCCCGCCCGAAGCGGCCGCGCACCGCCGCGGTCGCGTGGGCGATGGGCTTGCCGGCTGCGGTTGCCACGTCCACCTCCACGAAGCAGAGCTCCTTGCCCCGGCGCAGCAGCCGGGCGACCGCCGCCACCTCCTCGCCGATGGCCGCCGACAGGTAGTTGACCTGGAGTCCGAAGGTATGCCAAGGAGCCGAGGCCTCTCCCAGGGCCCTGCGCGCCACGGCCTGGGCGCCGACGATGGCGAGGGACGCCGCGCAACCGCCGTGGAGCGCCTTCCCGGGGTTGGCGTTTGCATCCCGGAACGGAAGCAGCAGGCGGGCCGACCCCTCTTCGGCGCCGTCGAGGCGGATCCCCAGAGCCCGCGCGAAGGGCGCGTCCTCCACCCAATGCTGCACCGAATCCATCGCTAGTCCCTTCCCGGAATCAGACAGGAGTGGATCGACTCCTCGCCGGGAATCTCCCGGGCGAGGGTGCGGATCGCGAGCTCGGCGTCCCGCAGCCCGAAGTCGTGGGTGTGCATCTTCTCCACCGGGTGCCGACCCGACTCGATGAGATCGATGGCGCTCCGATAGCCCGTGGACGTGACGCCGATGGCCCCCCGGATGGTGATCTCCTTGAGCACGATCTTGTCCGAGACGAAGCGCGGAATCTCCTTGAAGCCCTTCACCCCGGCCAGCACGATGGTGCCGCCGGGCGCCACGTAGTCCAGCGACTCGGCCACCGGATCCGTCGCGTAGGAAGAGACGTCCACCACGACGTCCGCACCCCGCCCGTCCGTGAGCTCCCGCACGCGCTGCTTGGTGTCCTCGTTCTCCGCGTCGATGGTGGCGTCGGCCCCGAACTCCCGGGCCAGCTCGAGCTTCGCGTGGTCGGCGGCGAGGCCCGTCACCAGGACCCGGCTGGCGCCCGCCTCGCGGCAGGCGAGCACGCTGGCGAGCCCGCGCTGACCGGGCCCCAGGATCAGCACCGTATCCCCCGGCTTCGTGTTCGGCATCTCGACCGCCCAGCGGAAGCCAGCGCCCAGGGGATTGAACAGGACTGCGATCTGCGCCGGCAGCTCCGGATCGACCTTGTGCACGATCGCCGTCGGCGCCAGGTACATGTACTCCGCGTAGGCACCCCACAGACCCGGCGGCTCGGACAGCGGAACGTAGGAGTAGATGCGGCGCCGGTGACAGAGGTGATACTGCCCCGCCAGGCAGGGTGGACAGAAGCGGCACGAGAGCATGGTCTCCACCGCCACCCGGTCGCCCACCTCCACTCCCCAGCGCTGGGCTGCACGGTCGCCGATGGCCTCTACGATGCCGAGCGGCTCGTGGCCGGGGATGACGGGCATCGGCGTGCGGAGCGCGCCCTCGAACTGCTCGTAGTCGCTGCCGCAGATCCCGCACGCCTCCAGGCGCAGCAGCCCAGAGTCGTCGTCGATCTCGGGCACCGGGAGATCCTGGGGCTCGAGCTTGCGGATCCCGGTCTGGACCATGGCGAGCGTCTTGCTCGGAGGCATTGGGGGGCTCCTCGGTGAGAGGGCTGGATCGCCTATTCTAGGAAGAGGCGATCCGGCTGGCCAAGCTCCGGGGTGGGGAGCGGCGGGTCGCAAGAGGGGCTCCCGTGTCGCTCTCCGAGAAGGACCGACGCCACTACGCCGACCGGGGCCATCTGGTCGTGCCCGGGCTCTTCGGCCGCGACGAACTCTCGCGCTGGAGCGAGCGCTTCCTGGCGGTCGTGGAGGGGCAGGTCCCTCCTGCGCCGGGGATGCTGGTGATGCGGGACGTGATGGTCGCCAAGGGGGCCGTGCAGCCCGCGTCGCGCCCGGGGGCCATCGCCAAGATCCAGGACTTCCATGCCGACCCCGTCCTCTACGACGGCTACGTGAAGCATCCGAAGCTCCTCGCCCTCGTCGAGGCCCTGCTCGGTCCGGACCTCAAGTCCATCCACACCATGCTCATCAACAAGCCCCCGGGCGTGGATGGCCGGCACCCGCTCCACCAGGACCTGCTCTACTTCCCGTTCCGGCCCGCCGAGGCCATCCTCGCCACCTGGACGGCTCTCGAGCCCTGCACCCGGGAGAACGGCTGTCTGGTGGTGGTGCCGGGCTCCCACCGGGGCGAGCTGCTGTCCCACGAGAACCCGGACTGGGAGTGGCTGAACCTCGCCTACTTCGGGGCCGCCGGGGTGGGCAAGCACGCCGACCGCGTGCACCTCGAGATGGAGCCCGGCGACACGGTCCTCTTCCATCCCCTGCTGCTGCACGGATCCGGGCAGAACCGCACCGAGGGGTTCCGCCGCGCCATCTCCGCCCACTACGCGAGCGCCGGCTGCCGCTTCCTGCCCGGCGCCGAACCCATCGGCGAGCACCGCCCCTACCTGCTGGTCCGGGGTCAGGAGCACGAAGGATGCATCTGATGCCGCTCAGCCGACAGCAGCGCGACGACTTCCGCGAGCTCGGCTGGCTTCAGCTCGGTCGGATCTTCGAGGAGGAGGAGCTCGAGGAG
>JBDLIK010000321.1:0-4639 GCA_039714895.1 Myxococcota bacterium
CCAAGGTCGCGGCCGGGGCACAGCTCGAGCGCCTCATCGACGAGAATCTGGGTGGCGAGGCCGGTGAAGCCGCCAAAGGCGTGCTGCGCAAGCTGCTCGAATGACGGGCTGCGGGCGAAGCCCGCAGCCCGTCAGACCGTGAGCAGCACGGCGCGCGCCGGCTCGCCGGTGGCCGCGGCGACAGCTCGTGCATAGAGGCGGACCTGGGCCTCGTAGACGGCGCGGCGCGGCTCGAGCTCCTGATCGGTCTTGAAGTCGACCACGACCCAGCTCGGCCAACCCGCCACGTCCTCGCGGAAGGCGAGGTCCACGACCCCTTCCGCCAGACCTCCGTCCTCCTGTCGCAGCAGCACCGGCGTCTCGCGGCGCAGCCCATCCTGGCTGGCCGCGCGCGCGGCCGCACGCAGCAGGGGATGCACGAGGGCAGCCTCCACGGCCGTCGCGGCCGCCTCCACCTCCGGCGCGGTGGCAGCCATCAGCCGGCCCTGCTGGGTGGCGGTGGCGCGCACGGCGGCCGCCTCCGCATCGAGATCCACCGCGGCGAGTGTCGCGTGCACCAGCGTGCCGAAGCGGCGTCCCCGGGGACGACCCGCGCGCTCGAGGGGAACGTCGAGGACGGAGACCGGTTCGGGCGGGTGGGCGGGCTCACCCCGGGCCAGGAGCTCCGAGGCGAGGACCGTCACGGTCTCCACCTGGAGCCACGGGGTCCGGCCCCGGGCGAGAGCCTCGTCGAGGTCGGTGCGCCAGCGCTCGTGAGCGCGGGCGCTTTCCTCCGCCACCGTCCCCTCGGCGTCTACCTCGAGGATTCGCTGCTGGCGCAGGCCGACCTGCTCGTCGCGATCGAGGTCGAGGATGTGGGGATCCCACCAGGTGACCGGGCCGCCGCCCACCGAAGCGCGATGCAGTCCCGGAGCGACCGCACCCTCGGATCCCCGGCGTGAGCTCTCCGGCCGGTCGACGACGCTGTCGGCTCCGAACGGGGGACAGCCGGGTGCCGCGCCCGGCCTCCGCCGCGCCTTTGGCTCGGGGTAGACCGCGGGGTTCAGGATGTCGAGCCAGCCCTCCAGGGGGTCGTCACCGCACACCGGAACCACGAGGACGTCCCGCGCCCGGGTGGCCGCCACGTAGGTCAGGCGCATGGCCTCCTCGCGGTCCTTGCCGGCCTCGTCGTCGTGACGCTCAAGGAGCTCGGCCGGTGCGCAGCCGCAGAGCGCCTCGGCCCAGAGACGGCGCTCGGGGTCCACGTGACGCGTGGGCGGCTCGCGGGTGGCCGCACAGGTGGGGTCGGCGAGAATCACCACTGGAAACTCCAGACCCTTCGCCTTGTGGACCGTCATGATGCGAACGCCCTCGGTGCCCTCCTCCACCACGGGCGCCTCCTCGGCCTCGCCGCGCTCGGCGTCCGCTTCGAGCCGGTCGGCGAAGGCCCGGAAGGAGGGGGCGCCCCGACGCTCGAAGCGCCGGGCGAGGTCGATCACCCGCAGGCAGTTGGCCAACGCCTGCTCGCCGGTGGGCCAGATGGCGATGCCCGCATGGGCGCGCACGGCATCGAGGAGCTGCGAGACGGTCTCCGCGATGGGCCGATGGTTGCGATGACGGTGGAGGCGCGCGAGGACCCCGAGCGCCTCGGCCACCGCCCGCTCCGGGGGCTCGAGGACGGCCTCCTCGAGACGCCGCAGCGGGTGGAGGCTCCCCACCCGATGCCGGAAGGCCAGCAGGGCATCGTCGGAGAGAGCGAAGAGCGGTCCGCGCAGGGTGGCGAACACGCGCAGCTCGTCGTCGGGCCACTCGATGGCGACGAGGGCGTTGCGCAGGGCGAGCACCTCCTCCCGGTCGTGGAAGGAGCGTCCGCCCACCAGCACGTGGGGCACGCGGCGCACCTCGAGCGCGCGCACGTAGGGTCGGGTCACGTCGTCTCGGAAGCGTTTGAAGCGTCGGAAGAGCAGGCAGACGTGCCGGGCCTGGATCGGGACCTGCACCGCAGGGGTCTCGCGCTCGGTCACCGTCCAGCCGCTCTCGTGAACCAGCCAGCTCACGAAGGCACCGACGGCATCCGGAAGCGACTCGTCGATGCGGTAGTTGAAGATGCGGGCCCGATCGCCGAAGTCCCGCCACGGCCGCGGCACGGGCAGCGCCACCAGGCTGGGGCGTCCCTCGGCCTCGGGCCGGGAGGGCTCGAGGGGGACGTAGCCCGTCTGGTTGCTCTCTTCGCTGCCCCGCATCACCGGCTCGAAGGCGGCGTTCACGGTCTGCTGCAGGGAGGGAACACTCCGGAAGCTCGTGGTGAGGTGCAGCAGGGCGGCGCCACGCTCGCGGAGCCGGTTGCGAACCCGCTCGTAGAGGGCGACGTCGGCGCGACGGAAGCGGTAGATGGACTGTTTGGGGTCCCCCACCAGGAAGAGTTTCCCGGGGACGGGCGTGACCTCCGTCCAGTCGGTCTGCGCGGGATCGTCCGCCGCGAGCAGCAGCAGGATCTCCGCCTGGAGGGGGTCGGTGTCCTGGAACTCGTCGACGAAGAAGTGGCTGAAGCGTGCCTGGAGCACGCCGCGCACGGCGGAGTCTTCCCGCACCAGGTCCCGGGCGCGCAGCAGCAGGTCGAGGAAGTCGAGACGTCCCGCACGACGCTTCTGCTTCTCGTACTCCGCGAGCACCGGCAGCAGCTCCTCGCGCAGCAGCGGCGCCAGGTCCGCGTCGCAGCGCTCCACCAGCCGATCGAGGGCTGCCTTCGCCTCGTCCCTCCGGATGAGCACGTCGGCCCGATCGAGGTCCTTGCCGTAGGCGCCGCTGCCGCGCCAGCGCCAGCTCCGCTGCCCGGCGAGACCGCGCAGCTCCGCTTCGAGCCCGTCGTGGTCCCGGCCGCGCACGCTCTCCCGAAGACGGAGCTCGTCCACGAAGCGGGCCACCTCCGAGAGGTTGCGGGCGAGCCAGTCTTCACCCCTCCGGGCCCGGGCGGCCAGGGCACCGATTCCGGCCAGCCGCTCCACCACCGCATCGATCTCGACCTCCCGGGAGAACGGGTCGCGGCGCCAGGCGGCTTCGAAGTCCCGATGCTCTACCAACGCACCCATGGCAGCGCGCAGCTGCTGGCGCGGGCTCCTTGCCGTCGGTCCGCGAGGCCGACGCCGGAGCATCCGGCGGATCCCCTCGGTCGGGTCGGCGAGGGTGTGCTGGAACCAGGCGTCGAAGGCACCGTCCAGCAGGCGTTGCTGCTCGTCCTCGGGCGCCACCTCGAAGAGCGGATCCACGCTGGCCTCCACCGGGCGGGTGCGCAGGAGATCCGCGCAGAAGGCGTGGATGGTGCCGATGTTGGCCTCCTCCAGCTTCTCCAGGGCCGCGTCGAGGCGCGCGGGGTCCGGCGTGGCAGGCCGGAGCCCTGCTCGGGCGCGCTCGATCTCGGCGCGCAGCCGCAGCTTCATCTCTCCCGCCGCCTTCTCGGTGAAGGTGACGGCCACGACGCGCTCGAGGGTGGTGCGGCCGGAGGCCAGCAGCGAGACGATGCGCGCCACCAGCTCGGTGGTCTTCCCGGTCCCGGCCGCGGCCTCGACGAAGAGGGTGGTGTCGAGATCCTCGCGGATGCGGCGCCGGGCCTCCGCGTCTCTCATCGGGAGCTTCGGGGCGGCCTCGGGATTCACGGCAGAGCCCGCAATGCTTGGAGGGGCGCCAGCTCGCCCGGTGGCTTCCGCGTGACGCGGAGCTCTTCGTAGGGACCGCATACGGCGCGATAGTCGCAGTAGCGACAGGCTCCTTCGGCGGGGGCGGCGGGGAGGAAGCCACCCTCGAGAGACGCCGCCAGGGTCTGTGCGACGGTGGCTGCCGACCGACGTGCCGTGTCGTCGAGGGGCACCACGCGCTCTGCGTAGCCTCCGGCCGCGGTGCAATAGTAGAGCCGGCCGGACTCGACCTTCGCCTCGGGAAGGAGCTTCTCGACGGCAAGGGCGTAGAGCACAGGCTGCAGGGCCTGCCCACCGTTCACGACGCCACCCTCTTTGAACCATACGCGTCCGGTCTTGTGGTCCGTCACCCGGATCCCGCTCCCGGCCTTCCGTTCCACCAGGTCGATGGAGCCCCGCAGCCGGATCCCGCAATCGAGCTCCGGAGGGTCGGCAACCGAGTTGGGATCTCCCTCCCGCCGTCGGCTGAGCCCGAACGCGAGCTCGAAGCGCCAGGGGACGAAGCCCGCGTCGTCCTCACTCGTCCTCCGCAGCCACTCCCGTAGATCGGCGCGCACCGAGGCGACGCCGTCCGCCCACACGCGTTCGATGGCCGGCGCGAGGTCGTCGTGATGACGCTGGGCGACCCGGTCCAGGACTTCGTCCAGGAGGGCCTGCGCCCCCCGCAACCGATCCGCCGTGACCGGAAGCAGCGCCGCGTCACGCAGCTGCGAGAGCAGCTCGAACTGGACCTCGTGCACCAGAGAGCCGCGCTGGAGAGGGTCGAGCTCCTCGATGGCTTCGGGGACCTCCCGGGGCGCGAGTTTGTGCACGCTGTAGAGGAAGAAGCGATACGGACAGGCAGCGTAGAGCTGGAGCGCCGTGGGCGAGTAGCTGCGGGCGGACAGCGCGTGAGCCTGCAGGGCCTCCCGGGCGGTTGCTCCGGGTTCCACCAGGCCGTCCGCCGGGGTCCAGCGGCGCAGCCAGCG
>JBDLIK010000322.1:0-4625 GCA_039714895.1 Myxococcota bacterium
GTCGTGCGAGCCCTTCGAGTAGGGTGGATGGTGCCAGTAGGCGATGACGAAGTCCTTGTCGTTCCCCTGCAGGTCCAGCTCCAGCCAGCTGTACATGGGAGCGCCTGCGTCCCGTGGGGTCCCGTCGGAGTCGATGGCGATGAAGTGCACGTTTCCGTAGTCGAAGGAGTAGTAGGCTTCGGTCCCGCTCGGAGCGCCTCCCGCCTCGCCCTCCTTGGGCAATGTGAAGGTCTCGAAATAGGGCCCACTCTGCGTTGCGGCGACCGACGTGCGGAAGTCGTGATTGCCCGGCGACGGCCACAGCACGGTGTTGCGCAGAATCTGGGGGTACATCTGAAAGACTGCCGCCGTGTACTCGGCGTCGGTGCCGTTGCTGTAAGCGTTGTCACCCAGCATGACCCAGACCGCGGCGCGGTCGGCTCCGGCGAAGCCGAGATAGGCGTCGCGCACGGCCGCCGCACTCCCGTTGGCGGTCCCGGAATCGCCGACCACCCATATCCGGAAACGCTGACCGGTGTTGGTGGGCGGGGAGGTGCGGAAGAAGTGGTCGGCGTCGCCACCCTCCAGGTTCTGGGTCGGGGTCCCGACGGCATAGTAGTAGACCGTGTCGGGGGTGAGTCCAGTGATCTCGATCTCGTGCTCCGTTCGCGTACCCGGGATGTCGATCAACGCGTCGAGCTGCTCGGGGGCCGGCCCGTAGCGCAATCGGCTCTCCGACGGGATGTCGGTGCGCCAGCGCACGACCATGCTGGTCTGCGTTCCGAGCTGGAGGTAGGGAGGGCGCTCGAGCACGAGCGCCGCGGCCACCGACGGGAAAGCGGCGGCGAGCGTGAGCGCGAGCAGCAGCCCGGCCAGGCGCCAGAACGCGGAGAAACAACGCCTGCCTTCTCCACGATGCCTGCCGCTATGGAGCTGCCAATCCATCGTCCTTCTCCGCGCCGCTACCGGCTGCCATCGAGCTACGAATCCATCGCCTCCTCTCCGCTCGCGACCGTCAGGGTTCGTTCAACCCCCCTCGCAGGTCGCTCCTCGATCTCGCCCATGCAGGGTTGCCGCGCCGATGCGGCGGCTGCGCGACGAGCTGCCGCCACGCCTCCGCATAGGCGATACGCGCCTCGCGGCGTCGCCCCGTGGTGTCGAGGAGCCCTCCCTTGGGGACGAGCTGCGCTCGCGCGAGGTGCCCCGGCGCCTGCTCGGGCTCGGCCACCCGCAGGCCATCAAGAATGGTGAGCGCCTTCCCGGGGCTTCCCTGCTCCGAAAGCTCTGCCAAGCCCACCAACAGCTGCCCTCCTACGCCTGGCACTGCGAAAAAGCAGCCTCGGCTAGTAGCTATATCCCTACAGTGGCAGTATACACGCAGATTATCCTGCCGTTCCTGCCTGTTCACACCTCCTGGGGCCGCTTCTCCGCCACCACGGCTGTCGGAATCACTACGGTTTCCCACTCAGTCCGATCTCGGGCCGCCGGAGACTTCCGGGAAGTGCCGAGATCCCTTGCATTCGCTCTAGTTTCGTCCTGCCCTTTGGGATATGGAGCCGACGGCCGGAGTCGAACCGGCGACCTGCTGATTGCGAACCGCTTTCGCGCTGTTTCCGTTGACGTCCGCCGGCGTCCATAGTCGTTCCCGGGCAAGGGCTTGGGAGAATCGCGAGATTCCGCGGATGTCCATCGTGAGCGTGCATGTATGCGCCCGTTGTGGTCGCGTTGCTGTCACCTGCGGAGAGAGAATCGCCAGATTCGCCTAGCCGAAGGTTCGTTCGAGGAGTTCGTCGATCGCCCGCTGGCCCGCCTCGTTCAGGAAGCGGGTTCCGGTGCCGGTAAAGCGCGTCCGGCTGATCGTCGGTCCCGCACACTCCCGCCAGGCGTCGCTCACCCAGCGGTGCCAGCCTTCGCGGGCCTGATCGAAGACGAAGAGCGGCTTGTTGTGAAGTTTCGCGAGCTCCGCGCCCCAGCCCGTCCCGCCCTTGACCGTGTCGTCGTCGAGAATCTGACCCACGACGTAGATCTCTTCCCCGCTGTGGACCTGGTGCCAGATGCTCTGGAGCACGCTGCGAAACAGGGGCGTGTCCTTGTACTCCCGATGCATCATACGGCTCACGTAGGAGAGACTCACGTCGCCTTCGGAGAGCTCGGGGCGCGTCAGCACGCGAATCCCGCGGGTTCGCTTGTCCTTGTGTCCGTCGAAGGTGAAGTTCACCTCGGCGACTCCGTAGCGCTCCGCCGCCGCGCCGAACGCGGCCTCGGCGCCGTTGGCGGCACCGCTGAACAAGACACAATCCCTGGGCTTCATGCTGTCACTCCCACTCCGGCATCGGAGGCGTGCGGAGGGTGACGAATCCCGCCCGTCTCCGCCGCCCGCGGCCGAGACAGGCGATTTCATTGGTCAACTCTCCGTTCTTTACTCGAGTTTCAGGGGCCCATGAGACGAGATGCCCGGCGGTGTCGGCCGTGCGCCGGAAACACGCGATGCGGAGGGGCCTTGCCGTCCGGCCCGGGTGAGAGCAGTTCGGAGCCTCGAGTGGAGGCGAGGCTTGGAGTCGCGCGACACGACGCTATACTCATTCGGTCACGCGGGCGTCCGGCTGCCGTTGGACTGCCCCTGCGCTTGCACCCGCCCCCTCTCCCGCCCGACGCCCTGGCATTGCGGTGCACCCACCGCGTGGAGGGTCTTCCCATGGACCGCCAGGACATGACGAGCTGGCTCAAGACGCATCCCGACGCCGTTCATGGCGATGTCGATGAACTCCTCGATCGCTGCGAGCGGGAGGTGCGGCAGCGCGCTGCCGAGGAGGCCTGGCTGCACGCCAGGGCCATCGCGCTCGAGCGCATGAAATACTGGGAGCATTCCTTCGGCAACCCCTCCAGCGAGGACTTCGTCGCGCGAGAAGCGTGCCATGAGCTGGCTGGAGAGCTACGGCAGCACGAGCCCACCGTAACGGAGGGAAGCGAAGACGGGTTTGCGGACCCGCGCGCGTTGGAAGCCTTCGAGCCAGAAGGCCGCGACTGGCTGCGCCGCTGGATCCGGGACCTGGCGCACGACGAGGAGCACCGGGTGTGGCTCGAGGTGGTGAGGTTCACCCATCGCCGTGGCAGTGCCCTGCTCCATGAGGGGAAGGTCAGCCGGGATCTTACCTGGGACGCGGAGCATAGCTACGCGAGGGCGGCTTGGAAGGTGATGCGCATCCTCGCCGACGACTACGAAGAGCAGGCGCACCCCCGCGCCCGCTAAGTGCTGCCTCGAGCAGCGCCCAAAGAGGAGGACCCCCCATGGAACTCTCGCACACGAGAGAGGCCCCGCAGCAACGGCTCGATGAGGCCAGGGTGCACGTGTTCCGTGCCGACGGGCTGATCTCCGCGCTGCGCGGTGAGTCCGAGTACGGCAGGAGCCATCACACGGGCATCACCTTGATGAAGACCAGCGAGCTGCGAGTGCTGCTGGAAGCTGCCGAGCCCAGAGCGACGCTGGAGAGCCACGTCGTACACGGCCCGGCGGTGATCTTCGTGATCGAAGGGCTGCTCGAAGTCGAGACGCAGGAACACGCCTTCCGGGCATGGCCCGGCGACCTGGTTGTGCTGCCGAGGGACGAGCCGCGACGGATCACGAGTCTGGCCCAGAGCACGTTCTTGCTGGCCCTCTCCCCATCCGCACCAGCCGTTGCAGCGTCCTGAATCCGGGGCTCGTTGCTGCCCAGTCCGAGGCCAGGGATACGCATGCGCGCGTGAGGCGCGCTCGTGGCTAGTGCTGTTGTCAGGTCGAGGATCTCCGGACCCGGTCGCGTCCGCAGCCCGGGGGGATCGGTGACCTTGCGCGGCGTGCTCATCGATCTCGACGGCGTCCTCTACGAGGGCGACCGTCCCGTACGCGGCGCGGCCGAGGCGGTGGAGTGGCTCAGGCGCCGAGAGATCCCTCATCTCTTCCTGACGAACACGACCTCTCGCCCGCGCGCGTCGCTCGTCGAGAAGCTCGCCGGGCTCGGCGTCGCCACCACTGCCGACTCGATCCTGGCGCCGCCTGTGGCCGCGGATCGCTGGCTATCCGATCACGCGCCTGGCCCGGCGGCGCTCTTCGTCCCCGCCGCCACGACGGACGAGTTCCGCTCCGTGCAGCGCCTGCGAGCGGACGCCGAGTCCGGTGCGGCCAGCGTGGTGCTCGGAGACCTCGGCGAGGGCTGGAGCTTCCCGGTCCTGAACCGCGCGTTCCGGCTGCTCATGGCGGAGCCCGCCCCCGTCCTCGTGGCACTCGGCATGACCCGCTACTGGCGCGCCCCTGACGGTCTGCGCCTGGACGTGGCGCCTTACGTGAAGGCACTCGAGCACGCGACGGGGGCCGAGGCGGTGGTGCTCGGGAAGCCAGCGCCGGCCTTCTACGAGACCGCGCTGGATGTGATCGGCTGCGCGTCGGACCAGGTGGCAATGATTGGGGACGACGTGGTCGGCGATGTCGGGGGCGCGCAACGCGTTGGCGTGCGCGGGCTGCTCGTGCGCACGGGGAAGTTCCGGCCGGCCGACCTCTCCGGAGAGATCCGCCCCGACGCGGTCCTCCAATCCCTCGCCGCCTTGCCCGAGTGGTGGGAGGCCGAGGGGTGATCAGGCCATCCAGTAGGTGCTGACCTCAATTCGGATCT
>JBDLIK010000323.1:0-4615 GCA_039714895.1 Myxococcota bacterium
CTGCCCCACGCCGCGCGTCGTCTGCATCGTCGACGACGTGCGCATCTATCCGGCCGAAAAGCTCGCTGCCGGCATCGCGCTGGTCACCGTGAGCGTGCGGCGGCCGGGCTCGGACGTCGTCGACCCCCGTGTGAAGAGCCTCAACTACCTGAACAGCGCCCTCGCCAAGCTCGAGGCGCGCCAGCGAGGCGCAGACGAGGCGCTGCTCCTCAACGCGGCGGGCGCGGTGGCCGAGGCCAGCGTTGCCAACGTCTTCACGGTGCAGCAGGGAGCGCTGGCGACACCCCCGCCGAGCGACGGCGCTCTTGCGGGGATCACCCGCGCCACGGTGCTGGAGCTCGCCCGGGCGGCGGGCATCCCCGCCGCCGAACGAAGCCTGAACCGCGTCGACCTGCTCGGTGCGGAGGAAGTCTTCCTCACCGGCACCGGCGCACGCATCGTGCCCGTGGGCTCCCTCGACGGCCAGCCCATCGGCCGAGGGCCGGGCCCGGTCACCCGTCGCCTGACGGAGGCCTTCGACGCCTTCGCACCGGGGGCGGGCACGCCCGTCTAGGGTTCGGGTCCGCGAGGAACCCGGCTCAGAAGAGCGTATAGAGCAGCGGCGCCGCGGTCTGTCCGGCGACGATCACGAAGGCCGCGAGCCCGAGCACCAGCACCAGCGGTACGATCCAATACGCCTTGTGCTCTCGGGCCAGCCCGACCATCTCCCGGAACAGCGTCACTCCGTAGCGAAATCTCGGCATCTCGTCTCCCAGTCCTCGTTCTAGTCGAGCCCGTCCGTGGACGCCCCGACCGACGGCGCCCCTCCGAACGCGCCGGCGCCCAGCCCTTCCTGCTCCCGCTTGTCGAGCAGGAAGGGTCCGAGCACCAGATGGTCCATCTCCGTGCGCAGGAAGCAGCGCAGGGCATCCTCCGGGGTGCACACCACCGGCTCCCCACGCACGTTGAAGCTGGTGTTGATGAGCACCGCGCAGCCGGTCTGCGCCTCGAAGGCCGTAAGCAAGGCGTGGAAGCGGGGGTTGGTGGTGGCGCTCACCGTCTGGACCCGCGCCGAAGCGTCCACGTGGGTGATGGCAGGCAGGTCCGAGCGCTCGCGGTTCACCCACTCCTCGAGGGAGAGCTCCGCCTCGTCTCCCCGGGGCGGCCGCAGCCGCTCCTTGCGCACCGGCGCCACCAGCAGCATGTAGGGAGAGGGCCGATCGAGCTCGAAGTAGTCCCCGACCCGAGCCTCCAGACAAGCCGGCGCGAAGGGCCGGAAGCTCTCGCGGAACTTGATCTTGCGGTTCATCAGCGACTGCATGCGGGGTGAACGAGGGTCTCCGATGATCGAGCGGTTGCCCAGCGCCCGGGGACCGAACTCCATGCGGCCGTGGAAGAGGCCCACGACGTTCTCGCCGGCGACCAGCCGGGCGATGCTGGGGGCCCACTCGGCGTCCTCGAGCTCGCGATAGCGGGCAGACCGCGCGTCGAGGAACTCCCGGATCTGCTCCCGGGAGAACTCGGGCCCGAGGTAGGCCCCTTGCATGCGATCTCCGCCGCCCGCCGGCCTCGCGTTCCCGAGGACGTTGTGCCAGACCGAGAGCGCCGCTCCCACAGCCCCCCCGGCGTCCCCGGCGGCGGGCTGGATCCAGAGATCGTCGAAGATGCCCTCGCGCAGGATGTGGCCGTTGGCGACGCAGTTGAGCGCCACGCCACCCGCCAGGCAGAGATTCCGCTTGCCGGTCCTGGCGCGTGCGTGGCGCGCCATGCGCAGCATGATCTCCTCGACGACCACCTGGATCGACCGGGCCAGGTTCATGTCGTCCCGGGTGATGGGCGCCTCGGGCGGGCGCGGCGGCCGGCCCAGCAGGGCCTCGAGCCGGGCACTGGTCATGACCAGGTCGTCCAGGTAGCCGAAGTAGTCCATGTCGAGCCGGAAGGAGCCGTCCTCCCGGAGATCGATCAGGTTCTCGCGGATCAGATCTGCGTAGGTCGGCTCGCCATAGGGGGCCAGACCCATCAGCTTGTACTCGCCACTGTTCACGCGGAAGCCCGCGTAGTAGGTGAACGCCGAGTAGAGGAGCCCCAGCGAGTGCGGGAAGGAGAGCTGCTCGAGCAGGCGCAGCCGCGGGCCCTCCCCGACCGCCAGAGTCGCCGTCGCCCATTCCCCGACCCCGTCCACCGTGAGCACTGCGGCCTCGTCGAAGGGGGACGGATAGAAGGCGCTGGCCGCGTGGGACTCGTGATGCTCGGGGTAGTAGAGCTCGTCGGGAGCGCCCACGCCGCTGCGCTCGAGGCACTCCCGGATCTCGGGGTCGATCCAGAGCTTCTCTCGCAGCAGGATCGGCAGCGCCTTCATGAACGGTCGCAGCCCCGAGGGCGCCACCGACAGGTAGGTCTCGAGGATGCGGTGGAACTTGAGCAGCGGCTTGTCGTAGAAGGCCACCGCGTCGAGCTCACCTCCCGCAATGCCCGCCTCGGCGAGGCAGTAGCGCAGAGCGTTCGAGGGAAAGTTCGCGTCGTGCTTCACGCGGGTGAAGCGCTCCTCCTGGGCGGCGGCCAGGATGACCCCGTCCTCCAGCAGGCAGGCCGCGGCGTCGTGATAGAAGCAGCTGATGCCGAGGACCCGCACGCTCAGTACTGCCGCCGGTGCGAGGCCGAGGCCACTCGATCGCCCTCGTGGGGCTCCCAGTAGCTGGTGGCCGTCGGCTCCCGGAAGCGCTGGAGCCGGTCGCGTCGGCCCCGCCGGAACAGCAGACCGAAGGGCGCGAAGAACCCGTAGAAGATCGGCACCAGCAGCAGCCAGCCGAGGAGCCTCCCAGTCCAGTGCCCGAGGGCCTGGAAGCCCCGCTCGATGCCGGCGTACAGGGTGGTCGGCGCCAGCAGGGCGGAGACCCCCACCAGCCCGCCGAGGCTGAAGGCCACGAAGGCGGGGATGCGCAGGGAGAGCGCCCAGAGACCCGCCCCGAAGGCGACGGCGACGAGGGCCTGGACCCCGCCTCGCAGGCGCGCACGGCCCGCCGCCGGCGGCGCCGCGGCTTCCTGCGCGCGCTCCTTCCAGTCCCAGATGGCCGCGGCAGCCTCGGGACGCCCGGGGCGCGGCTCGGCAACGAGGTGGGAAGCGGCTTCCCCGGAAGATTGGGAGGGAGTCAGGGACATCTCGAGGCTGGGATTCTACACCGATGGGGGCGCCGCGTGCTCAGCGACCTCGGGTTCGCCTGGCGACGAGCTCGCTGCTCGAGTGGGTCTTGGAGTCTCCGCAGATCACGATGCGGCCGCCGTGTCGCTCCAGGATCTCCCGCTCGGGAACCGCCTCGGGAGTGCGATCCGTACCCTTGATCTGCACCCGAGGCCGCAGGGTCTCGATGAGCGGGCCTGCGGTGGGCTCCTCGAAGCTCGTCACGTAGTCGACACAAGCCAGGGCGGCGATCACCTCCATCCGCTCGGCCAGGGGAACGTGGGGCCGCCCGGCGCCCTTCTGCGCGCGCACGCTGGCATCGTCGTTCAGGGCGACCACCAGCAGGTCGGCCTCGCCGCGCGCGGCCGCCAGCAGGCGAACGTGACCGACGTGGAGGACATCGAAGCAGCCGTTGGCGAGCGCCAGGCTGCGACCGGCCTGCTCCTCCCGGAGCCGCCGCGCCAGCTCCCGATAGTCGGGCACGATGCGCGCGCTCACCCCAGCAGCTCCGCCGCCGCCGCGGCCACCTGCTCGGGCGCCACGCGGGTCATGCAGCGGTGATCGATGGGACATCGCTTGAGCCCGCAGGGGCTGCAGTCGACCTCCACGCGTAGCACGCGCTGGCGCTCCAGCAGATGGGCGGTGTGCCTCGGGTCGGTGGGACCCATCACCACGACGGCGGGAACGCCGAGCGCCACGGCCACGTGGCGCGGCCCGGTGTCGTTCCCGAGCTGCAGCCGGGCACCGTCCAATAGGGCGACCAGCTCGGCCAGACTCGTCGGCGGATCCTGGAAGGAGAGCGCGGGCTCGTGCATCGCTCGGACGATCTCCCCGGCGATGGCCTCCTCGCCCGGTCCCGGCGCCAGCAAGACCTGCAGCCCGTGGCGGGCAGAGATGGCGTCGCAGGCAGCCGCGAAGGATGCCGTCGGCCACAGCTTGCTCGATCCGTAGCTGGCCCCGGGGGTCACCACCAGGTAGGGCGCCCCCGGCTCCACCCCCGACCCCTGCAGCCGCTCCTCCATCCGGGCGCGGGCGGCTTCATCCACCACCAGGTCGAGGCCCTCCCCCACGTCGGGGCAGTCCAGGCGGCGGGTGATCCGCCGGTAGCGCTCGACCATGGAGAGGGGGACCCGCCCTGCCCCCTCCATGGGAGGAGACAGGGCGTCGCTCAGGAGCGCCCGGCGCAGGCGGTCGCGCGCGTAGCCCACCCGCAGCGGGATCCCGGCCAGACGGGGCGCGAGGGCGGCGCGCACGGAGTCGGGAAGCAGCACCGCCCAATCGAAGCGCCGGCGGCGGAGCCCCCGCACCCGGGCCCAGGTGCGGCCCGGGTCGGGCAGGAACTCGTCGATGGAGGGCAACCCCTTCACGAGGCCGGCAAGGAAGGGCCGGCCCTCCAGCACGATCTCGGCGTCGAGATGCGCAGCCCGCAGCGCCCGGAGCGCCGGAGTGGCCATCACC
>JBDLIK010000324.1:0-4607 GCA_039714895.1 Myxococcota bacterium
TCGCCGATCCGCCGGAGCAGACCCAGCGGAACGTGGGAGAGCACGCGCAGGGAACGGTCCGACAGGGGATCCTCCGGGTCGACCCTACTTCCCCTTGAAGACCGCTGGACGCTTCTCGAGGAAGGCGCGCGGGCCCTCGGCGGCATCCTCCGACGTCATCACGCCCATGCCATGGCGCTGCTCGATGGCGAAGGCGTCGTTCTCGGCGAGGGTCTCGGTCTCGCGCAGGGTCGCCAGGATGGCCTTCACTGCCAGGGGGCCGTTGGCGGCGATGCGTCCGGCGATCTCCCTGGCCCGATCGAGCGCCTGGCCGTCGGGCACCACGTGGTTCACGAGCCCGAGCTCGTAGGCGCGCCGGGCAGAAAGATCCTCGCCGGTGAGCAGCATCTCAGCAGCGATCGCGTAGGGGATCTGACGGCGCAGCCGCACGGTGGAGCCCGCCATGGGGAACAGACCCCGCTGGACCTCGGTGACCCCGAACTTTGCGCTCTCCCCCGCGATGCGGATGTCGGTGCCCTGCAGGATCTCGGTCCCGCCCGCCCGGGCGAATCCCTCGGCCGCCAGGATCACCGGCTTGGTCGGCCGGTGGGTCTTGAGCCACGCTCCGAAGATCACCTGGGGCTCCTTCTTGACCCTCTCCATCCATTCGTTGTCGGCGACCCCGGCCCGCATCTTGCCGATCTCCCCGAGGTCCATGCCGGCGCAGAAGGTGTCTCCGCGCCCGGTGAGGATGGCGACGCGGAGCGCTTCGTCCTCGTCGAGGCGCAGCCAGGCGTCGTAGAGGCGGCACATCACCTCGCAGTTGACCGCGTTCTTCTTCTCCGGCCGGTTGAGGGTGACGAGCAGGAGCGCGCCCTCTTGCTCGACGAGCACAGCAGGCTCGGACATCGGCTTCCTCCCTGTTGCTGCTAGCGGGCGAGGAGTGCGCGGGTGATTTCCTCGAGGCTCGGCGGCCTCGGGGCGTCCTTGTAGCACTCCAGACGCCGGTAGAGCTCCGCAGCGGCGCGGTGGAAGCCGTCGGGAAGACCTGCGGCCGCGAAGCTGGCGGCGATCTCCTCCATCTCGCCCACGAAGCGCCAGGCCTTCCCGGCGGTGGCACGTGCGCTGGCTTCCGAGCGGGCGGGCAGATCGGGAAGCGATCGCGTCCACTCGGCGACGAGCGCGTCGTCGACCTGCTCGTGCTGGGCGAGGGCACGGACGGCCGCCAGCAGCGCGGTGCTTCCCTTCGTGTACGCCGCAAAGCACATCTTGAGCGCCGAGGCGCTGCCCTCGGGTCCGTCGAACACGAGGGTCTCGAGCGGTCCGGATGCGAACAGAGCCGCCACCTCCTCAGCCGCGCTCCCGCAGAGGTACAGCCGGGTGGTCCCCGGTCGGCGCGCCGGTGGACCGATCAGGCCGCCGTCGACGAAGACGGCACCCGCGTCCCGGGCGACCTGGGCGATGGCCCGGGCGCTGGCGGGAGCGACCGCGTTCGCATCCACGTAGACGCCGCGAAACCCGAGCCCGGCGACGGCTTCGGCCTGGGCGAGTGCCGCGTGGGGAGGGCAGACGGAGAGGACGATCTCGCACTCCCGAAGCAGCGCCCCGAGCTCTTTCGCGTCCTCGAGCTGGCTCGCGGCTGCGCGAGCGACGCTGGCCGGGCTGCGCCCCTCGGAAGCCCAGAGCACCCGGTTTCCGCCGGCGCGCACGGCGGCGGCCACGCTGCTACCCATCTCGCCCGGGTGGAGGACGCCGACCCCGCTCGCCATCCCGCAAGTATACCGGCAGCGAGTTGTGGGTCCGCCTGCGGGCGAAGCCCGCAGGCACCACAGGCTGCGCGCGCCTGTCGGCGCTTGCGGCTCGTCTCCGTCCTGGGTCAGCCTCTAGCCAGAGATCCGTGCCAGTGCCCTTCGCGCCCGCTCCCTCACGTGGGCGTCCCCATCCTCGGCTGCTCGGCGCAGGTCCCCGGCCGCTCGGGCCGCCACCGGGCCGAGCTCACCGAGCCCCCCCGCCGCGCAGCCACGCACGTACGGAGCGGGGTCCGAGAGCGCCACCACCAGATCCGACACCAGCCAGCCGCCCTCGGCCCCCGCCTCTCCCAGCGCGCAGGCTGCGTTGCCCCGGACCTTCCAGTGGGAGTCGTGCAGGCTTCGCACCAGGGCGGGGAGCGCCTGGGTGGCGGCCTCGGGAGCGCGCTCCAGATAGATCTCCAGGGAGAGGACGGCCACCGCGCGCACCTCTTCGGAGGAGTCTCCGAGGGCTGCGATCAGAGCGGGGACTGCGAGCTCCGGTTCTGCTTCGACCCGGGGAAGGGCACTCGCACACCAGGAACGGCCGCGCAGGTTCTCGCGGTCGCGGGCAAGCATTGCCACCAGGGCCGGGGCTGCCGGAGCCGCCTCGGGACCGATGTCGTAGAGCGCCATGGCCGCCCAGGAACGGGGGAAGCGGTGGGGGTCGCCGAGGGTGCGAGCCAGGGCCGGAACGGCGTCACGCGCGTCGGGACCGATGCCGCCGAGACCGGCCGCGGCTCCCGCGCGGACACCGGGGTGGGGATCGTCGAGCGCCTGCACGAGCCACGGCACCGCGTCTCGCGCCCCGGGGCCCATCTCGCGAAGAGCCTTCCCCGCTGCACCGCGCACGCCGGGGTCCGGGTCGCTGAGAGCGCGAAGCAGGGCAGCGACCCGCTCCTGGCTCTCGGGCGCGTCGGCGGGCTCCGAGTGGGTCGGGACCGCGGCGAAGAGCACCAGGGCGAGGGTCGAGAGCCAAGAGGCGGCTCGCCTCACCGGCCTGCGCCCCCGCAGGCGAGATCCAGGGCACAGAGCTGCTCGTGGAAGGCCCGGCGGTTCCCTTCGCCCTCGCGCGGAAACAGGGCGAGCAGCCGACCGTAGACCTCGAGGAGCCGGCGTTGGGAGTCGTGCAGTCCTTCGTGGTAGCCGTACTCCGAGGTGAGCTGCGACTCGAAGGCCCGCCCCTCCTCGAGAGCCTGGTACCAGTCGGCGAAGAAGTCCCGCTGATCGCGAACTGCGGCGACCACGAGCCCGAGCACCTCCTCGACCCGCTCGGGCGCCTCGAGCGTCTCCAGCAGCTGGATCGTTCGGACCACCCGCTCCCGGTACACCTCGAAGTGAAGGCCTTCGCGTCCTCCGCTGCGGAGCCAGCTCGCCGCAGCCAGGTTGTCCCGGCTGGCCTCGTCGCTCACCTCGAAGAGCTGCTCCAGGAAGAGCGCCTCCGAACGCTCCATGCGCGCCGCGCGCGGATCGAAGGCAGCGCGGGCTGACGCCGGGAGCCCCACCACGAGGGTGGCGAACAGAACCAGGCCGAGCCGTGCGATGCGATGGGTCATCGGAGAGGGACTCCTGCAAGAGACATCGGCCGAACACGTCGAGTTCCCAAGGCGGATCGGACCTGCCAAGCCGCGGTTGGGAGAGAACGCGCAAGCGCCGACAGGCGCGCGCAGCGAGGCGAAGCCGAGCGTAGCCTGTGGTGTCTGCGGGCTCTGCCCGCAGACGGACCCACAATTAGCGGGTGTCGACGAAGATGGGGGACGACCAGGCCCGCTCTTCGCTGGGCTCCGCGCAGGCATCCGAGGGCGGGGTCCGGTAGTCCCCGTAGCAGGGGTCGATCTCCGTGCAGCGTCCCGTGTCGTCGAGCGTGCAGCGCAGATTCCGAGCGTTGATCACCGGGGAGGCCTCCTCGACGGCGCGCACGTAGTAGAGGGCGTCGCGCCCCGCATCCCGGAACTCCGGATCCTCGAAGCGCACCACGCAGCCGCTCGGATCCGGATCGCAGGCGAAGACCCGCCAGGGGTCCTCGATCAACCCGGACACCGGCTCGCCCGGTTGGAGCTGCGGCCGGATGCGCACCACTTCGATGCGGGTGATGAGTCGCCGATCGTCCGAGGGGTGGTAGCACTCACCCCGACACAGCCATTCCAGCCGCTCGGGAGAGAGTGCAGAGAGGGACGACTCCGGGCAGCCGGGCTGCTGGCGAAGCGACCCCACGGCGCGCACCTCGAAGCGGGGCGTCTCGCCGAGCTCCAGCTCGCTGCCCATGGGCGCCGGGCGGTAGCTGCCGTCCGGCTGCTCGGCGTTGAGCAGATGGAACCAGAGCAGGATCCGGGGGCCGCTCGTCCCGTAGACCTCCTTGCGATGCATGGCCTGCCAGACGTCTTCGCGGCTGCGGCCGTCGGAGTGGAGGGCCACCAGGCCGCCGGTCATGAAGAACGAGGCCTGACGCTCCACCTCCCACCTGGCGAAGCCCCCGGTAAAGTCGAAGAGGTCGACCGGCTCGGGCTCCGGCAGGGGCTCCTTCTTCGGGAACAGACGCTTCCGCCAGGTCTCGTCGGGGGGGCCCGAGGCCTCGGTGGTGACCGGGCGGTTCACCGGCTTGTAGCCGGTGCCGGGGCGCGCCCGGTGGTTGTCGCTCGAGGCGAGGAAGCCGAAGCGGAAGCGTCGCGGATCGTCGGGATCATCGAGGTTCGAGAGAGCGAGCGCGTACTGGGTCGAGCCGCCCGGACGATAGTTGAAGGACGGACGGAAGCAGTCGAGACACTGCCCCGAGCCCAGCCACTCCTCGAACTCGGTGCCGGGAACCGCGTGGTAGCCGGCGGCTCCGCCCTCGACGTAGAA
>JBDLIK010000325.1:0-4606 GCA_039714895.1 Myxococcota bacterium
GCAGCGGCCGGAGAGGTTGGCGCTCCGGTCAGCTCGTTCCCCATTGCTTATACTGGCCGGGATGGGTGGGAAGACCGTGTGGCTGGTGGGGATGATGGGGGCCGGCAAGTCCTCCGTGGGCCCGGCCCTCGCGGAGCGTCTCGGGGTTCCCTTCTTCGACACCGATGCCGAGGTGGAGCGCTGCGCCGGGACCAGCGTGGCCGCCCTCTTCGCAGCCGAGGGAGAGGCCGCCTTCCGCCACCGCGAGCTCGAGGCCACCCGACGGCTGGCCGGGAAGCCGGCGGTGGTGGCGCTCGGAGGCGGAGCGCTCTCCGAGCCCCGCCTTCGGGAGGTCGTTGCCGGGGGGCGCCGGGTCTACCTGCGAGCGCGCCCGGAGACCCTGACGGACCGGCTGGGAGCCGGGGAAGGACGCCCGCTGCTCACCGGCCTCGATGGGTCCGGCCGGCTGGCACGCCTGGGCGAGCTGCTCGCGGCTCGCGAGACGGAGTATCGGCGCGCCGAGCTGGTGATCGACACGGATGGGCTCGCCCTCCCTGAGGTGGTGGACGCCGTTGCCCGCGGGCTCGAGGGCTCCTGATGGAGCGTACGGTTCAGGTCGAGCTCGGCGAGCGCAGCTATCCGATCCGCATCGGGATCGATCTGCTCGCCAAGGCGGGTCCCGAGGTGGTCCGGGCCACCGGCGCCACCCGGGCCGTCGTGGTGAGTGTTCCCCCGGTGGCGCGCCGCTACGGTGCGCGCCTCACCCGTTCTCTCCGGGAGGCCGGGCTCCGGGTGCATCGCATCCTGGTGCCCGACGGCGATCGCACCAAGAATCTGCGCCAGGCGGCCCGTCTCTACGACGCGCTGCTGGACGTCGGTGCAGATCGCAGCAGCGTGCTGGTGGCCCTCGGTGGAGGTGTCGTGGGAGACCTCACCGGCTTCGTCGCCGCCACCTTCCTGCGGGGCATCGCCTACGTGCAGGTGCCCACCACGCTGCTCGCCATGGTGGACGCCTCGGTGGGGGGCAAGACGGGGGTCAACCTGCCGGCGGGCAAGAACCTGGTGGGAGCGTTTCATCAGCCCCGGCTGGTGCTGGCGGACGCCGCCACGCTCGCCAGCCTGCCTCGCCGCGCCCGGGGGGCGGGTGTGTCCGAGGTGATCAAGAAGGCCGCCATCCGGGACGCGGGCTTCTTCGCGCGGCTGGAACGCGATCTGGAGGCGATCCTGGAGCTGGATCCGCATGCGCTGCTTCCCGCCATCGAGCGGGCGTGCGAGATCAAGGCCGCAGTGGTGGCCGAGGACGAGCGGGAGACGGGGACGCGCATGCTCCTGAACTTCGGCCACACCCTGGCGCATGCCATCGAGCGTCTGGCCGGCTATCGCCGGGTGCTGCACGGGGAGGCGGTCTCCATCGGGATGGCCTTCGCCGCCCGGCGCTCCGAGTCCCTGGGCTTCGCCCCGGCGGGGACCGCGGAGCGTCTGGTGGCCCTGCTGGAGCGCGCCGCGCTTCCCAGCGAGCTGCCGGATCATCCCCGCCGAGCTTATCTCGACGCGCTGGGTGTCGATAAGAAGAGGCGGGACGCGAAGATCCACTTCGTGGTGTCGACGGGCATCGGAACGGCGCGCACGGTGCCGCTGCTTCCGAGTGAGATCCTTCCGGCCCGACGGGGGACCGCCCCACGGACGTCACGGGCCAGATCGAGGGACCGCCGTTGAACGAGCAAGTGCTCGCCAGGGCTGAGATCGAGCGCCTGGAGCGCATCGTGGCCGGGGATCCGGCGGCCCCGGTGGTTCCGGCGCTGGCCGAAGCGCACCGGCGCGGCGGGGATCCCAAGCGGGCGGAATCGCTCGCCCGTGCGGGCCTGGCGGAGCGACCGGAATCCGTGGCCGCTCGCGTGGCGTTGGGCCTCGCACTGCTCGACCAGGGGCGAACAGCCGACGCTCGCGACGAGCTCGAGGGTGCGCTGGAGGCGACCCCCGACCACGTGCGCTGCCGCCAGGCCCTGGCTGAGCTCGGGCCGCTGGACGCCGAGACGGCCGTGCCCGGAGGCTTCGACTCCGAGCTCGACGCGGCCTTCGAGCAGGCCCGGCCGGACCGCGACGCCATGGTCGACGCGAACGACCTCGCCCAGGAAGCCGTGCGCCGGGTGGACTCCACGGACTCGCCTTTCGCGACCGAGACGGTCGCCGACCTCCTCGAACAGCAGGGCGATCTCGAGGGCGCGGCGGCGGTGCGCCGCCGTCTCGGCGACTCAGACGGATCGCGGGCGGAGACGCGCGCACGCGTTGCCACCACCCTGGAGCGCTGGCTCTCCAGGCTCCGAAGGAGCGCGGCGCGATGAGCTTCGTCCCCATCCTGCAGAAGATCGTCGACGAATGCGGCGGCGGTCTCGCGGCCATCTTGATGGGGCGGGATGGCCTGGCCATCCAGCAGGCCCTGTCGGCCCGGGTCGGTCCCGAGGAGAGTGAGCGACTCGGCAACGCGGGGGTCGAGCTCGGTCGCATCCTCGAGGAGATTCGGAAGGCCTCGGATGCCTTCCTGGGCGGGCAGGCCCGGGAGATCGTCGTGGGGCTCGAGCACTACTGGCTGATTCTGCGACCCGTCGATGACGACGCGGTCCTCGTGGTCGCCCTCGCTCCTGACGGCAACCTGGGGAAGGCCCGCTTCGTCATGCGGAGGCACTCGGGCATGCTCCAGGCCCTGCTCTGAGCGCCCCTGCTAGGCTCTCAGCGGGGAGGTCTGGCGGTGAGCGAGCCGGTGCGGATCCTGGTCCTGCATGGCCCGAATCTCAATCTCCTGGGGACGCGTGAGCCCGAGGTGTACGGCACCACGACCCTGGAGGAGATCGATCGACAGCTGCAGGAGCGCGTCGGCAAGGCCGGCGGCGAGGTCCGTTGCCAGCAGTCCAACCACGAGGGCGTCCTGGTCGACCGGATTCACGAGGCGCGCTCCTGGGCCGGCGGGATCCTCATCAACCCAGGGGCCCTCACCCACACCAGCGTCGCCCTCCGGGATGCGCTGGCGGGGGTGGCGCTTCCCAGCGTCGAGGTCCACCTCTCGAATGTCCATGCCCGGGAGGAGTTCCGCAGCCGGTCGCTGATCTCGCCGGTGGTGCTCGGCGTCGTCACTGGCTTCGGCGCCCACGGCTACCTGCTCGGGCTCGACGCCCTGCTCCGACACCTAGAGGGCTGAGCGTGTCGGCCTGGCGGCTGTTGCGCCACGGGCCTGGGCCGGGGTCCTGGAACATGGGGGTCGACGAGGCGTTGCTGGCGGGCGCCGCGCGGGGGCAGCCGAGCCTGCGTGTCTACCGCTGGGACGGGCCCTGGCTCTCCCTCGGCTACGCCCAGCCCCTCGACCGCGAACGCCGGGTGGCCTGCGAGGCGGCCGGAGTGGCGATCGTGCGGCGGGTGACGGGAGGGCGAGCCGTGCTCCACGGCGGCGACCTCACCTACGCGGTGGCGGCTCCGCTCCGCTGGGCGCCGGGCGACGTCGGACGCTCCTACGCGCTCATCGCCGGCGGGCTCCTGGCGGCCATGCGCCGGCTCGGGCTCGAGGCCGCCTGCGTGGCCCCGACTCCGGGGGCACGTCGGGCCCCCGACTTCGATTGCTTTGCAAGCGCGGGGGGCCACGAGATCGTCTGCGACGGGCTCAAGCTCTGCGGCAGCGCCCAGCGACGGACGGCGGCAGCGCTGCTCCAGCATGGCTCCCTGCGACTGCAGCCGGATCCGCCGGAGGCGCGGCGCGCGGCGGGCCTGGAGCCGGAGGGCGCCACCAGCCTGCTCGAGCTCGGCGCACCCTGTGACGTCGAGCGGGTTGCGGAGGCGGTGGTGGCGGGGCTCGGAGACGCTCTGGGAGCCCAGCTCGTCGAGGCCGAGCTCGACGGGGACGAGTGCAGCGCTGCCGGGAAGCGGGGTGAAGAGCCCTCAGATCTCCGCTGCGAGCGATCTCAAGAGGCCCTCTAGGCCGCCGATACGGAGTGGTAGAGGGGACTTGCCTCCCCATTGCTCTACCTCCCGAGCCGGCAGAGAGGCCCTTGGCGATCAACAAGCGCAAGCTCCTGCAGTCTGCTCAGAAGCACCTGCAGAAGGGCGCCCTGGACAAGGCGCTCAACGACTACCAGGCCCTGCTGGAGGCGGACCGTCGTGACACGAACGTCCGCCTCAAGGTCGGAGACCTCCATCTCCGGCGAGGGGAGGCAGGCCAGGCCATCGAGGCCTATCTGCGCGTCGCCGCCCAGTTCATGAAGGACGGCTTCGATGCGAAGGCCGTCGCGATCTACAAGCAGGTCACCAAGATCGAAGCCACACGGCAAGAAGTGTGGGAGCCGCTGGCGGAGCTCTACCAGCGGATGGGGCTCACCGCCGAAGCGATGACTGCGCTGCAGACGGCCGCCGACACGCACCACCAGGCCGGTCGTCGTCGGGAGGCCCTCGAGCTGCTGCGCAGGATGGCGACCCTCGATCCCACGAATACCGTCAGTCGTCTCAAGGTGGCCGAGCTGCTCCGCGCCGAAGGCCTCGACGGTGAGGCGCTGGTGGAGTATCGCGAGGCTGCCGCCGAGCTCGAGCGCCAGGGCGACTGGGAAGGGGCCGCCGCGGCCCTTGCCAAGGCGCTGGATCTCGAGCC
>JBDLIK010000326.1:0-4597 GCA_039714895.1 Myxococcota bacterium
TGGACGAAGAAGGCCTGGTCCTCGCACGCGATGGCCGCGTGTGCACGCGACATGGTCGGCTCTGCGATCATGACATCGGCTCCCTTTCCTCGTCCGATCACGAGACGATCGCGATCCAGGGGGATCTCCAGCCCCTCGTAGAACCCCGCCAGGATTCGGACCGCCGCGCCTGGCGGGACGGGGAGGAACGCTCGATCTGCCGCGCCGATCGGTTCGGCTTCCTTCATTCGTCCCCCCGCCGCACCTGGACCCGTGATGGGGCTCACTCCCTCGGGCCAGCTCCGCACATCGGCGCTCAGGCGGCCCTCCTTGATGGTTTCGACCTGCATTGCGCAGCCCGCGTGCAGCCCTGCCGCACGTCCTGAGCAGCCCCTCCCCCAGGGACGCAATTCGCTCCGCCTTTTCGGGCCAGCAGCCGAGCGAAGCGGCTCATGCCAAGGGCGACGTTGGGGCACGGCCGATGGCTGCGCGCGCAGCGCGCAGCCCTAGCGGCGGGCGCGCAGCAGCGCTCGGGCGTGGCGGCGCGTGGCATCGCTGACGGTCTCGCCACCGGCCATGCGCGCGATCTCTTCGACCCGGGCCTCGGCGCCGAGGCTCGAGACCTCCGCCACCGTCCGCCGGGCACGCTTGCGCTTGTCCACACGGAAGTGCAGGTCGGCCCCGGCCGCGATCTGCGGAAGATGCGTGATGCAGAGCACCTGGCTCTCACCCGCAAGCTCGCCGAGCAGCCGGCCCACCCGGTCGGCCACCCGGCCACCCACCCCGGCATCCACCTCGTCGAACACCAGGACGCGTCCCGCCCCGGTCCGCCGGAGTGCGCACTTGAGAGCCAGGAAGACCCGGGAGAGCTCTCCGCCCGAAGCCACACGACGCAAGGGATACAGGGGCTCCCCGGGATTGGCGCCGAAGCGGAACTCGACGGCCTCCAGACCGCCCGTGCCGCAGGGCAACGAACCGGGGGCGGGAAGCGGCGGGAGCGCCACCTCGAAGCGCGCCTCGGGCATCCCCAGCTCGCGAAGCTGGACCTGCGCGGCGCGGGCCAGCTGGCGGCCGGCACGCTGGCGGCCCCGCGAGAGCTCGCCGGCATGCGCCAGGAGCTGCTCCAGCTCGCGAGCGCGCTGGGCCTCGAGCTCGCCCAGGCGGTCCTCGGCGCCCGTGAGCGCTGCGAGCTCCGCGGCAATGCGCTCCCGGAACCCCGCGATCTCGTCCTCGTCGACGCCGTACTTTCGGCGCAGGCGCTCGATCTGGTCCAGACGCTCCTCTGCGGCCGCCAGCCGGCCGGGGTCGACCTCGACGGAGTCGGCGTAGCGGGCCAGCTCCTGGGCGGCATCGTCCAGCTCCGTGCGGGCCGCTCGCAGGCGCTCCGCCAGCGGCTCGAGCCCGGCGTCGAGCTCGGCCAGGCCCTCCACCCCACGCACCGCCTCCGCCAGGGAGTCCAGCGCGCCCGGCGCTTCCGAGCGCGCGGGGTCCGAAGCCAGGAGGGCGCTCGCCTGCTGGGTGTCCCTTCGCAGCCGCTCGGCGTTGGCCAGGCGCCCGAGCTGCGTGCGAAGCTCGGAGATTTCCCCTGGTTTGATGGCGGCTTCGTCGATCTCGTTCATCTGGAATCTGAGAAAATCTTCGCGTCGGGACCCCTCCTCGCGTTGCCCCCGCAGCTCGGCGCACTCGCGGTCGAGGCCCCGCAGGGCCTCCACGCCTGCGGCCACCTGGCCCCGCAGCGGGAGCAGCGCCCCCGACGCGTCCAGCAGACGGCTCTGGGTCTCCGGGCGCAGCAGCTCCTGGGACTCGTGCTGGCTGCTGATTTCCAGCCGGTCCCGGAAGAGCTCCGCCAGCGTGGAGACGGGGACGAGCTCGCCCCCCAGCCGCGCCCGCCCACGCCCGCTGCGGGTCACGCTGCGGCGGACCAGCAGCTCATCGTCGTCGCTCGGCTCGAAGCCGAGCCGAGCGAGGCGGGCCGCCAGATCCGGGTCGCGATGCGTGCGGAACACCGCCTCGACGACGGCCTCGTCGGCCCCCTCGCGGATCAAGTCCTGGGACGCGCGCCCGCCCGCCAGCAGCGCGAGCGCACCCAGCACGATCGACTTGCCCGCGCCCGTCTCCCCGGTGAGGACGTTGAGGCCCGGGTCGAACTCGAGCTCGGCCCGCTCGAGCACCGCCAGATTCTCGATCCGTAGGGACTCGATCACCCGGACCCCCAGCCGAGCTTGCTGCGCAGGATCTCGAAGCGGTCGTGCTCGGGAGAGACCACCAGCCGCAGCGGACGATCCGCACGGCGGACCCGCACCGAGTCTCCCGGAGCGAGCTCCTGTCCCTCCTGACCGTCGACGGTCAGGCGAGCGCCCTCCCCGCCCCGGGCGCGCAGCTCGAGCGCCATCGTGTCCGGGAGCACCACCGGCCGCTGGCTCAGGTCGTGGGGGCAGATGGGGTTGAGCAGAAGTGCACGCACGGACGGAAGCAGGATCGGGCCGGCCGCGGACAGCGAGTAGGCGGTGGAGCCGGTGGGCGTCGAGACGATGGCGCCATCGGCGCGATAGGTCGTAACGAGACGACCGTCGGCGCGCGCCTCGAGCTCCACGAGCCGGGAGCGCGCGCTGCCGATCACCACCTCGTTGAGGGCGACGTGCTTCCCGACACCCTGCTCCCGGCGTTCCACGTCCACGCGCAGGCGGGTGCGCTCCTCCACCGGCATCTCTCCCCGCAGCGCTCGCTCGGTGGCGTCGACCTGATCCTCCGGCGCGATCTCCGCCAGGAACCCGAGGGTGCCGAGGTTCACACCGAGGAGCGCCACGTCGGTATCGCCGAGGGAGCGCGCCACCGAGAGCAGCGTCCCATCGCCCCCGAGCACCACCAGCAGGTCTACGCGCGCAGCGAGACGGGTCCGCGTCTCCGCCGGAGCTCCCGCGGCAGCCGCCGCGGCCTCGTCGAAGAGGATCGCGATGCCTCGCTCCGTCAACCCCTTCGCGAGGGTCCGCACGGCCTCCGACGCCCGCGGGTCGTCGGGCTTGGCGCAGACACCAACGCAGGACTTCGCCACCGTGCCTTCCGCGATCCGGGGGGAGGCCCGTACGCTAGCCCACATTTCCCGTCAGGCCGCTATCGTGGCGACGCATCGACTGCGCCTCGCTACGCGACCCTCGGCGAAACCCGGGCTAGCATCTCGCCCCATGTCCCGCGGCGGTTCCCTCGACCTCTTCGAGCCGGAACCTCACCGGCGCCCGGGGGATGCGCGCGCCGCGCCGGCCGCTCCGCTGGCCGACCGCATGCGCCCGGTCGACCTCGAGGACGTGCTCGGTCAGGACACCCTGCTCGGTCCCGGGGCCCCGCTGCGGGTACTGTGCGAGGCTGGCGAGATCCCTTCGATCGTCCTGTGGGGACCGCCGGGCAGCGGCAAGACGACCCTGGCGCGGGTTCTGGCTCGGCGGCAGGACGCGCGCTTCGTCGCCCTGTCGGCGGTCTCCGCCGGTGTGAAGGAGATCCGGGAGGCCGCGCGCCTCGCTGCCCACGAGCGCGCCTCGGGGCGACGCACGGTGGTCTTCATCGACGAGATCCACCGGCTGAACCGCGGCCAGCAGGACGCCCTGCTGCCCCACGTCGAGGACGGCACCTTCACGCTCTTCGCGGCCACCACCGAGAACCCCTCCTTTGAGATGAATGCGCCGCTGCTCTCCCGCACCCGCGTGTTCGTGCTGGGGCGGCTCTCCCGGGAGGATCTCCGCCGGATCGCAGAGCGCGCCCTCACCGATGGCGAGCGTGGCCTCGGCGCGACCGGCATCGAGCTCGAGCCCGAGGCATTGGACGCCCTGGCCGACGCAGCGGACGGCGACGCCCGCCGGGTGCTCGGGATCCTGGAGGCTGCGGTGGCGCTCCACCGTCGCGACCCCGAGGCCAGCGCCCGCCTTCCCGCCGAGACGGTGGCACGAGCCGCCGCCCGACCCCTGCTGCTCCACGACCGCGATCGCGAGGAGCACTACAACGTCGTCTCCGCACTCATCAAGAGCCTGCGAGCCAGCGATCCCGACGCGGCGGTGTACTACCTGGCCCGCATGCTCGAGGCCGGCGAGGACCCCCTCTTCGTGGCGCGCCGGCTGGTGATCTTCGCCTCGGAGGACGTGGGGAACGCGGACCCGGCCGCCCTGCCCCTGGCCACGTCTGCGTTCCTCGCCGTCGAGCGCATCGGAATGCCCGAGGGCCGGATCCCCCTGGCCCAGGCGGCCACCTATCTCGCCTGCGCCGAGAAGAGCAACGCCTCCTACGCGTCCCTGGGCCGGGCCCGCGAGGCGCTCGAGCGCACCGGATCGCTCCCGGTCCCGCTCCATCTGCGCAATGCTCCGACGCCCCTCATGCGCGACCTCGGGTACGGCCGGGACTATCGGTACCCACACGACGCGCCCGAGGGGTTCGTGAGCAGCCGCAACCTACCCGACGAGCTCGGGGATGCCGTCTTCTACCAGCCGAAGGAAACCGGGGCCGAGGGAGAGATCCGCGCGCGCCTCGCGCGCTGGCGGGCACGCCGGGCGGGCCGTGGCGATACGGCCGACTCGGAGCAGGCGTAGCGCGGGAGCGCGCAAGCGGACGCACCCGCAAGCGCCGACAGACGCGC
>JBDLIK010000327.1:0-4591 GCA_039714895.1 Myxococcota bacterium
CGAAGAGCACCGGATCCGCCACATCGAAGTTCATGGTCATGGCGGGCATCAAGCCCACGATCTCCTCGTGCGCCACCACGAGCTGGCCCAGCTCGCGGTGCACGTCGCGGACGACACCCCGGCCCTCGTAGACCCGCGTCTCCGCACCCCCTCCGCAGGCGACGAGCAGCGCCGCGAGCAGAACACCTGCGATCCCCTTCGCCACGGTCCCCTCCTGCGCCCAAGAGTAACGGCTAGGGGGTCAGGCGTCGCGGACTCTTTCCCTCGGAGACGAAGCGGATCGCCTCCTCGACCAGCCCGCCCACCGGCCGCTCGCGCACGGGGGAGGCGAGGAAGCGCACCGCAGCACATACCGGCAGCCAGCGCTCGGCTGCGAGGCCCTGAGCCGGGGCCTCGTCGAAGCCCGCCGCGAGCAGCTTGATCTGGTGCGCCACGACGATGGGCCGGGTCCCGTGGTCCGCGAGGATCCGGTCCTCGAGTCGCGCGCGCAGGCGGGCCGGATCTCCACCACCCTCGAGATGGCTCGCCGCCAGCCGCGCCGCCTCATCGCCCCGGCGCGCGGCCACAGCGGCGTCGACCTCGTCGAGGCTGGCTGTCGCGGCCTCCCGATCGGCCCGCGGCAGCGCCGGCGAGCGGTCGAGAGCCGCCCCGCGCCGTACGAACCACGCTGCGAAGAAGAGCAGGCGCAGAGCGCGGGGGTCCGGGAAACGCTCGAGGGCCTGGCGAACCGCGCTCGCATAGGTGAACACGTGGGTCACATCCAGCCAGCCCTCCTGCAACGCCGGGTCCGCATCGACCGCCACATCGAAGCGCAGCAGCCGCTCTGCAGCAGCCTGCACCAGGGCGCGAGCCAATGCCGAAGGAGCGACCCCGGCCTCGAGGGCACGGGCCACCGCCTCGAGCGGACGCTGCTTTCCGCCCTCCATCACCTCGGTGACGAAGTCCTGTCGCTCGTCCGGGGCGAAGTCGCGCCGGACGGACTCCACGGTCCAACGCGGCAGCTCGGTGTCGACGGCATCCAGAAAGCGGGCCAGGGCCGCGTGGGTGGGGATGCATTCCTCCCGCGGGAACAACACCACCTGGGCCAGATGTCCGGGGAGGATCTCGTCGGCCCGCTCCCATCCCAGCCGATCGAGCAGATCGAAGACCTTGATCTGATAGATGAGGCCGTGCCCGAAGCCGATCAGGTGGTCGCAGCACAGCGCGAACAGCCAGCGCTCGACGACCTCCCGGTCCTCGCCCGCGGCCAGCGCACCTCGCAGCAGGCCCTCGGCCTTCGGCAGATTCATCGCCTCGGCGTGCGCCCGCAGCGTCTCCCCGGCGGCGCAGGAGTCGGGACCGGGGTCGAGCGCTTCGAAGCTCGGCCGCGGTGGACGACGGACGTTCGGCTGGCTGGCGACATCCATGACCTGGAGGATCGGGAGCGCCGCCCGCACACCTTCGTAGCGCTCGAGCATCGGCAGCACGTCCGTGGCCACGGCGGCGGCGTGACCCATCCCGAACTCGCCGCGGCCGGAATCGAAGCTCGCCGCCCGGAGGAGCAGCTCCTCGGGGGCGACCCCCGCCTCGAGCAGACGCACGACGTCCCGTGCCACCTGGCCCAGACGGCGCTCGAGCAACCCCTCGTCGAGGCTCTCGAGGAGCCCCGGCACCGCCGCCGCCGGATCGGGATCGGCCACGTCGACCTCCACCGACCCTTCCACCACCCGGGTCGGGTAGGGGCGCACCCGCTCGTCTCCGGCCAGGCAGTGCCCGGTGTCGAGGTGGAAGGTGAAGTTGTGCCAGGCACACATCAGGACGCGCCCGCCGAGCAGGCGGCCCTGGGCGAGCGGATAGCCCTCGTGGGGACAGCGGTTGTCCACGGCGCGGACCACGTCCGGCTCGGGCCGGAAGACGGCGATCTGCTTGCCGTCGCTGCGCAGCACCCGCGCGCTCCCCGGCGCGAGCGACTCGAGGGGGAAGGCGGGGATCCAGCGGGGGACCGGGGCGGGGCGATCCATGCGAGCTCCTCCTGGGCGACAATTAATAAAGTATCTTCTTTTCTTAATTTGTAAACAAAATTCTTGAAAAATAGAGGCCGAGCCCTAGACTCCCGACATGGCTCTGGAATCCCGCGAGCGGGCCCGGGATCGGGTGCTCCTTCAGCTCAAGCTGCGCGGTCCGCAGAGCGCGGCGCAGCTCGCCCGGCGGCTCGCCGTGACGCCCATGGCCATCCGGCAGCACCTCCGGACCCTCGCCGACGAGGGCCTGGTCGACTTCGAGGACGAGCGGCGACCCGTGGGGCGCCCGGCTCGCGTCTTCCGGCTGCGACCCGAGGCGAGCGCGCGCTTCCCGGACGCGCATGCCGATCTCACCCTCGACCTGCTGGGTTCGATGCAGGAGGCCTTCGGGGAAGAGGGCATGGAACGTCTGCTGGCGGCCCGCCACCGCCGTCAGCTTGCGAGCTACCGCTCGCGAGTGCCCCGGGACGCGCCCATCGAGAAGCGCGTTCGCGCCCTCGCAGCCCTGCGTCGCGACGAGGGCTACATGGCCGAGTGGTCCCGGACTCAGCCGGGGTTCTTGCTGGTGGAGAACCACTGCCCCATCTGCGCCGCGGCCAGCGCCTGCCAGGGGCTCTGCCGGGACGAGCTCGCGCTCTTTCGGGAGGTCCTGGGAGAGGATGTGCACGTCGAACGCGAGGAGCACCTGCTCTCAGGTGCGCGCCGCTGCGCCTACCGGATCGCGCCCCGCGAGTGAAACCGGCAGCCGCACAGGACCGTCAGCCCGTGGGAGAGAGGATGGCGCCGTGCGCGCGGAGCCGCTGCTGGAGCAGTGCAATGTCGAGCTGCCGGGGCGCCACGCCGCGGGCCAGCGCCAGGGCGGCGGCGGTGCCGGCGGCCTCGCCGGTGGCCATGCACGCCGGGATCTCCTTGGTGGCGTGGTGCACACGATGTTCGACGGAGATGCAGCGCCCGGCCACCAGCAGGTTCGTGATCTCCCTCGGCAGCAGGCACCCGTAGGGAATCGAATAGGTGGCCCCCACCCGGGTCCAGTGGCCGGTCACGGCGATCGCATCGGGGAAGGCGCGGTCCATGTCGTCCCGAGCGAGAACGACCTCACCTTGGAGCCGACGGCTCTCGGTGATGCCGATCTGGTCGGCCACCTGGGCGAGGCTCGCCCGGGCGAAGCCCGGGACCTCGGCGCGCAGTCGATCGACGACCTGCATCACCCGGCGCCGACACTCGAGCTGCGCCCAGCTCAGGTCCTCGGGCGAGGTGGGGTCGATGCGTCTCAGCTTCTCCGTCGCGCCCCAGGGAAACAGCACCCTGCCCTCGCCTACCGTGTGGAAGCAGCCGACATCTCCTGCCACGGCGCTCTGCGCGTCCTCGACTCCGGCCAGGGTGAACCAGAGCCAGGGCAGCACCGACTCCTGCTCGAGCGCACAGCCTGCGGCTGCAAAGAGATCTCCGTCGCCCGTGGCATCGATCACCACACCCGGACGCACGGCGAAGCGTCCGGACTTGCCCTGGAAGGCGACGGCTTCGATGCGGTCTCCGCACACGATGGGGTCGCAGCCGAGCGTGTGGAAGAGGAGATGCACCCCCGCGTCCTGGCACATCTCAGCGAGGGCGTACTTCATCTCCTCGGGGTCGTAGGCGACGGAGTAGCGGACGGTCTGCGGAGATCGCCCCCAGATGAGTCCCCACTGCTGGTAGTGGCGGACCCGCTCGGGGTCCGCGCTTCCCCACTCGTCCTGCGCAGGACGAAATGCCGCATGACGCCGCTCCAGCCGATCGCAGAGCTGCTGACACAGGCCCGCCACCGACTGGTGACCTCGACCGTCGTCGAGGGTGAGCAGCAGGATGATGAGCCCCCCGGTGGCGAGACCGCCCAGGTAGCCGTGGCGCTCCACCAGCAGCACATCGGCCCCTTCGCGCGCCGCGGCCACCGCGGCGCTGACCCCCGCCGAGCCACCCCCCACCACCAGCACGTCGGGCTCGTAGCGGATCGGTGTCCGACGGGCCGGCTCCGCTACCACCGTCCGGGGCTCGGTCACCTCTCGCCTCCTCGCAGGCCGAGGCTACCCCAGCCGAGCCTCGGGAACGGGCTCGCCGGAGCCGGCGGGCGTGGGCCTCCCTCGCTCCCGAACCCGCTCTCCCACCAGGCCGCCCCACAGCAGCAGCACCCCCCAGGCAAGCGCCCCCCAGGCGAGCGCCCGCACCGAAGCGGATCGGCCGATCAAGCCGGAGCCGGTCAGGTTCAACAAGGCCCAGGCTGGAGCGAGCCACAGCAGCGGGCGCCGCGCCCCCGTGGCCACCCCCGTGGCCACCAGATAGCTCATTGGAACCATGAGGGAGACGAAGTGGGCCTTCCGGCTCACCGGCGCGATCGCCACCATCAGGGCGATCCCGATCGAGATCTCGAGGACGAAGCGCCGCCGATCGGGCAGCCGAGCCAGGCCGCAGACGAGCGCCGAGACCCCTACCAGAGCGATGGAGAGCGCCCGGTAGATCCCATCCGCCGTCGCAGGCGAGAGGTTCGCCAGATTGACGTAGATCTCCCGGCGAGAATGGCTGGAGCCCACCGTTTCGGTGAGCAGTCGATGGACCGC